>JAHEAO010000099.1:0-3287 GCA_024642725.1 Paracoccaceae bacterium
ATTAATCGCTTTCCAGGACGGATGACCAATAGTGCCGTCCGCGCCGGCTTGGTTCTGGTGGTTTGCTTTGCCGCTTCGGCGATAGCTTTGGGACAAGCCCCCGATCAAAGGACCATTCAAGACCCCGTCAATCCGATTGCGAGGTTTCTCCCTAAACAGGAAAAGATGACCACTCCGCCCATCGGCGTTCCTATCAAACCCGGCACGGAACTTGTTTCGCCGTCAAACACGGCTGGAGGGGGAACGAAGAAAATAACTCTCACCGAGGCCCAGCAGGCTGCGGCTGCCCAGGCAGACCCAAAGGCCCGTTTCGCAGAGCTTGAGATAGAAGTAGCGAAAGAGGGCCGAAAAATCGCCGAGGCATCGTATTACCCGGCGGTCAGCGCGACCTTTGCCAACATGCACTTCAACAAGTTCATGGGCGAAAGGATCCGGTTGGGAACACCGGATATTGGAGTCAATTTAGCGATTCCTCTGCTAACCAAGGATTCGACGACCTTCAATGTCAACGTCACGCAGCCGCTAACACCTCTGCTCAAGATCCAGCAAGTCGTGAAGATCGCGCGTGCAGATGAGAACATTGCAAAAGCAAAGGCCGGTGTTCCGTTGGCCGAGCTATCAATGAATGTCGAGAAGTCCTACTTTGATCTGCTGATCGCGCAAAGGGAACTCACGATCGCACAGGCAAAGGCAAATAGCCTGATCGATAAGGTCCGCGATTCGGGGCCCTCAGCCGCAGAGCGGTTGGAAATGGTCGAGGCGCAAAAGTCCGTCTCTCTGATCGACAGCAAGGTTCGAAAGCTGTCGGCAATTCTCAGTAACATGATGGGCCTTCCGATTGATACGGAACTTGGACTCGTCATTCCGCCGTCCGAAAAGAGATCGGTCACGCTGGCCGAAGCCACGCAGCAGGCAATGGACTCAAACCCCGAGATTTACGAAGCAGAACAGACGGCGATCAAAGCCGGTGCTGGCAAGCGTCTTGCGCAACTGGATTACATACCCGATGTCGCAGTGATCGCCGGATATGCCAACGAGAACATTATTCAGATCCTGCCTAGGGATTTTACCTATGTGGGCATTTTGGCAACCTACTCGATCTTTGACGGCTTTAAGCGTGAGCACACCTACAAGATGCGGAAGGCTCAGGTGGAAATGGCCGAAATGGGCGTCGGAGCGGCCAAGGCCAAGGTCTCGGCAAACGTCAAGACCAGCTACTTCAAGATGGAGGAATCCCGAAGGCTGCGCGAACTGGCTCAGAGAATGATCTCCGCTTCTAATTTTGTCAACACTAGCTCTGACAGCGAATCCGCGCCAATGAGGTTAGTGCGTGCCGGGATGGAACTTGAACTGCTCAGGGCTGAACAGTCCTACCGGGAGGCCTACGGAGAGCTGCTGGCATTGATGGGTGACAATTAGGCGGCCCAAAGTAGTCGCAGATCAACAGACGCTGGTGCCGGCCTTTATCCTTCCGGACATTGATAAAGGCCGGCACCGCAATCTCAATCATACAGCCTTGGAAGCGTTTGAAGTTTCTTCGTAAGGCGACCCTTCAATTGTCAATAAACATCGATCAGGGACCAATGGCTGCTAAGTGTCTATTCAGCGACACTCCGGGATCTTCGACGAACGAATTTTCAAAGCACCGGGGGAGTCGAACGACAAGAGAATGCTCCCCGAACTCCGCGCTTCTGCGGTGAGAACTCTTTTTACCGCGTCGCGGCTGCGGTGATGTTGGTGACTAAGATCCCGGCGTTCCGCTTCGCGGACTCCCCCGTCTCTTCGAAAAACTCTGCGACCTCCGCGTTCTCTGCGGTGAATTCTTCCGACGCCGCTACGCGGCTTGACCGGGGCTAATACCCGTCTGTCCTTACGGGGCAATTTCAGCCGTTTCCTGCAAGACAATTTCTTTTGTTCGTTAAGTCCGCGACTCTTCGACGAGAGTTTTCTCCTCAAAACATTGCAGAGAATTCAAAAAGTTCGATAGGATTACCCCGACATGAAAAAGACCAGACCCCCATACCTGATTGCGACGATCTTCGGTTTACTGCTTCTTTCAACTTACATTTCAGCTCAAAGTATGGAGACCAATCCGCCGGTTGAGATCAAGAATACCTCTGGCGAAGAGCGAAAGATCTGTATGCACAAACCGGATCTGATCTCTCTGTTTGCGATCGGATGTGTCACTTTGAAGAATGGCGAGAACATATATTGGAACCGCGAAGGGATATTTACGCCGTTCAAGGTAAAGATTTACAAGACACAGAAGATACTCGACAAGTATCTCTACGCCCGCGACCTGCCCGCGGATACGGGGAAAATAATCATCGGGTCCGGGAAGAGATTCGGTTTCAGCCGATTCAAGAATATCAGTACCAAATATGGTCTCAAGGCTTGTAATACCAAGTATCCCGACGGGATCTATATGGTATTGGGGTTTGAAACAAACTACGGAACATGGACGGAGGGTTGGTGGAAGATTGACAAGGGAAAATGTATCAACATTCCTGTCAGCAAGCGCTTGAAGGAGAAGCACAATATCCCATACGGTACGCTGCCGAGACTTTTCTATTACGCCAGGACCTATTACGGTGATGAGTCGTTATATTGGAGAGGCGGCGACGGCGACACTGAGTTTTGCATAAACACGGCGAAACAATTCTCAAAGTTACAATTCGTCCAGGACGGGACCGGAGTAAAGACTCGGCAACCGTGCACGGCGGAGAACGAAGGGCTCGTTAAGTTCAGGCGCGCAACTGATCCGGCCGTAAAGCAGGAATACTTTTACCTCACTTTCTAGTGAGAGATAATTGCAAAGCCCGCGCTGAGTCGCAGGGGCTTTCCGCGGTATCTTTTTAATCGTGGTCGAGGCTTGGAATCCCGACAGGTCTGTCCCGAAAACCCTCTGCCTCTTTGCGTCTCTGCGGTTACTTTCTTCTGTCGCCGCTAAAGCGGCTCTGGGACATTAGGTTCCGCTTACCCCACGTTCCGCTTCGCTCCACGTGGGGCTATGTTGTTACGTCCGCTTTGCGGACTCTTCAGGCATCAGGGTTCATGGATCATCAGGGTTCATGGAACACGTATCAGAGATCATGGATCAGGTGTCTACCGCCGTCGATCTCCAACCTATAGGTACTCCATTCACGATTCACTAATCACGATTTACGATTCACGATACTGACTTCTGACGTCTATCATGCCCCTCGCTACCGCTCGGGGTACTGATTGTCACCGCTCCACGTGGGGCGATGCAGCCGGGTCGGGTCTGCGATTTACAAATGGAAATC
>JAHEAO010000099.1:3387-8427 GCA_024642725.1 Paracoccaceae bacterium
GTCAATTCATTGCGCGCGTCGCCGGCCGCGTCGCGCTGGCCGCTGAGCACAGAATCGAACCGTCCTGTAAAGTAATGCTTCCTGCGGCGATACGCGACGTCCGCCGATATCTGGGCCGAATACTGTCTGCTGCCGCTGGTGAAGTTAAGTCCGAAGTTGATGTTTCCGTCGAGATTGTTCCAAAAACCCTTTTCCGTTGCTGCTATGGAGATAACCTCCGACTGTTTCACACGCGTCGGGTTCTGCTCATTTCCTATCGCGAAGTTCTCCGGGTCCTGCGGGGCCGCCGGTTTTAGTTCAAGGGAATCGCTGTACTGGTTCCCATCGACCATCCCGATGATGTACTTGCCCTTGCTCGTCAGGCTCTTGACCTCAAACCAGTCGATGCTCACCGCGTCTGCCATATAGCTGGCCTTGAATTTGAGGACTCCGTCGGCAAGCCCTTTTATCTCTCCGGTGATCCGATCGCCGTTCTTTAGAATGACAACGTCATCCTCATTCATTGCCATCGCCGGCAGGGCTGCCATTACAAGAACAAGAGCAGTAGGAATTAAAACGCGAACCCATTTCAATTGACCGAGCATTTCTGTTTTTACCTCCGGTTCACCATCTTACACGGATTTGACCTCTCCGCTGAAAACACGAATTTACAGCGGCCGCTGTCTGACGAGGATCGAGGAAGCGCGGAGTCCGAGGTCAGCAAAAAGCCAAGCCGGCTGGATCTTGTTCCGCCGGCTTGGTGAGCTAACTGCGTGTGAGCCATACGTATACACCCTCACACTATTTCAAGACGCAGTTTCGGATCGCCACACCCGGAGCCACCCGCAAGACCTTCCAATCCTCAACCGCGATCGACTTGTTTGCGATCACATAATGGTTATAAGAGCAGTTCCGAGTTATTAACCTGAAGACACTCCGCATAACTAAAAATCGATCTTGGTTCTGATATTGAAATAGATACGGTCTTCCAGGCCCGCTCCCGCTATCGTCTCCGGGAGATATTGCAGATCTGCCGTGAACTTAAGCCACGGCGTCGCCGCAAATGTGTAAAATGCTTCAACGCCGGATTCCCTGCGGATCGGAATGTCGGGCAGTGCTTCCCGGAGCGTACTGCTTGGCCAGATCGTGAAATAGCCGACGCCAAACCGATCGATCTTCCGGCTTGGGATCAATCCCTTTCCGCCGATACCGAACAGCACGGCGCCGTCGATGATGTTGGGATTTCCGTCATTAAGCTGAAATTTTGCGAACATTCCCCAGCCCTGAGACGGGTCGCCCTTCTTTTCAAAGAAGAACTGGTCGTATTGGTAGCTCAAACTGAATGCCCCACGTTTGAGGCCGACCACAACGTCCGGATCCGGAACGATCACCTGCCAGATATCACGGAGGTTGGTCCCCTTCTTTGTGCTGATAGAGGCGGCGAACGAGTGGGTTCCGCTTTTTCCGAAAAATCTGGAGGGTGCGTTGAACGTACCCAGGAACGAGACTCCCTTTTCAAACGGGGTCCTCCAGGGGTACTGGATCTGCGGATCGTGAACAAAAAATGTGAAAACGTATTTCTTCTTGATCTGCCTGATATACCGAAAGCCCCACGTGGTGGGAGGGGTAACGCCTGTCGGTTGGGAGACAAAGGCTATATGAGAGAACCCCTCGAGTCCATTGCCGCCGGTGAACGGCGCCTTAGCACCAAAATCGGCGGTATTAAAAAGGCCGAATGCTATGGTCGTTGATTTCCCGATCTTCTGCGAATATGACAACTCGGAAACGGCCAGTTTCTTGTCGCCGTTGGTCGGTACGAACAAGCCGCTGTTTGCGGGATAAATGCTGATCCTCTGCGGGCCGTCGCTCAACCTCGCTTCAATATGCGTCGCGAAGGTCCCGCCTTTCCAGAGTCCGGCCTTTTCCGTGTCGAACTTTACCAGCGCATCAAACTTGGCTCCGTAACGGTCAAATCCTTCGTCCTCATCCGTGATCCACTGAACGAACTGGGTCAGCGAGACGTCAAAGACCAGTCCGTTTTCAGCCAGCTTGGTTCGGGAGCCTCCCCAGTCGCCGGTCAGGTACCGACGCTTGAAGAAGCTGTCCGGGTCCGCACTTGTCTGTCCGGGGTCAGATGATTCGGATTCAGACAGCAGATCTTGTGCGAAAACTTTCTTCTTCGCCGGCTCGATCGAAGCGGAAAAGCGATTCCCAACTGCCGCGGCATCGGCAGTATCCTCAACCGGCAAGGTCTCATCTTCTTTGCAGTCGGCGGATCGAGAGGCTTCCTTGCCCGGAGCACTTGCGGACTGACAAACGCTATTCACGGGAACCTGCGCTGTTGTGTTGACCGGGTCCTGGACGGCGACGCCGTCGAATACATTGACGTTGGTGAACAGAATCGTTCCTTCCGGTGTCTCCGCATGTGTCACCGCCGCGAAGCCAAGGAGGGCGACAACGCCGGCTGCGATCGCCAGGATCAATTTTTGGGTCGTTTCTTTCGTTTTGGCCTGAATCATTTCAATTTCCTCAAGGTATAGATAACAAAGGCATCCTGCAGTTGTCGCCGGGCTTCACGGCAAACCCAGTGCGTTCTCTCACGATGACCGTACGCGTTGGCAAGGCCCGTAAGCGCACATCTCAAGACCCGTAATGGTAGCGCCCATCACGCACCATCAGGCGGTGAATGTAGGGATCAACACAGTGCTGGTGTACATCGACAAAACCGGGAGCAACAACCAGTCCGCTTGTGCATAATGCCTTAAGCGTGATCCTGCAGATTTTGAAATCCTTCATGATGATCCTGAGGTTCTTCCGGTCAGTCACAGAACAAAAGCATTCGAGCGGGTTGCCGTCGACCAGCAGGAGGTCGGCAGAGGCTCCTGCCCGGTTCACCCTGTCAAAGATCCGCATGGCGTGGAAGAATTGTGTAGGGCACGATCAAGCCAGATATGATTGCCATAGCGATGACGAACACCCTCCACTCAGCCCCAATGACATCTGCAACGTTGCCGTTTTCACTAGCGAATAACCCAATTATTGATGCAGCTCCCGGCACAAGAATCATGACGCCCGTCAGCATGACGATTGAGGATGGTCGTCGGTACCGCCAGCTATACAGGTAGGCGAAAGCCCCCAACGCCATCGCGCCGATGAAAGAACCCTGCCAGTACCCGATCTGCGAGCCAAAAACGACTCCGGTGTATGCCAGCAGACCACCAACCACGACCCAGATGAGATCATCACGGCGCACCTGAAAAATCATGGCCAGCCCGATCATCAATCCGACTACTGCGATCCAGGACCAGAAGTCGGCTTTAGAGGCAACCTCCACCACCGGTGGGATGGAAAGGAAACCGCTGACGATCCATGTGCCGATCATTGCACCAATGAACAGCTTGACACTCGTCAGGATGGCGTTTATCAACCTTTGCAGTCCGGATGCGGTCATGTTGGCTGTTATTTCAGCCAGTCCTACTGTAAGACCCCAGCCCGGGACGAGAACGACGACGCCGCAGAGGGTGGTGGTAAAGGCATTGCTGCCAGGCAACAACCAGGCCAGCACACTCGCCAGTATGCCGGCCACCAGGGCCGAGGCGAATTCCAGCGGCGTGGTCAGCCAACTCAGCCTTCCCGACATCAGAACCAATCCGTAAACCACCGCACTCAACAGGGCGGCGAACAACACATCCATCCAGGAGGCATTCAACAGCAGGGCAAAACCCATCCCTGAAAGAACATACCCGAACCCCACAGGCCACGTACCGTACAGCGGCGGCGACTGGCCGATGTTTTCCAGTGCGATTTCGGCCTCTTCCAATTCCAGATCTCCTGCGGTAACCCGGTCTACCAAGGAACTGATCTGTATCAGCTTGTTCATGTCGAACGCAGCGGCGTCCGCAGACTGAAAGTATGACACCTGAGACGGGCCAGGGCGCTGGAAAACGTAATGGATATAGGAAGGGGTGATCAAAAACTCGGCCTGCAGGCCCAATGACTCACTGACCCGCTTCAAGTAAGACTGGAGACGGAAGGAATTCACTCCTGAACTTTGGGCTTTTTTGCCCAAGGTGATAATAAACCGATACGTTGCATCCATCATTTTCGGGGAATTGGTACTCATCATGGCATCCCTGGCTATCGTCTCTGAGTTGAACAACCCAATCTTTTCACCCAACGTCATTCCAACGCGGCTTATGTATTCTTTTCACCGGATGAATGCGCTGGGGTCAATCCAGTCCACGTTGTAAGCGGTGATGCAGGTCCAGGTTCCAGTCTCATAGAGAATCCGTGTACACATGGTTAGTTTTCCTTAATTGATGTTCGTTGTTTCAGTCTATTTTCAGTATTCTTCTTCACAACTTTTCAAAGCCTTTCCGATCGCGGGGAAGTCGCAGGTTCCGCTGCGGGCGATGAATACCAGCCGGGTCCGTGGAGAGTCCTCTTCCCAGGGGCGGTTTGCCGACACCACGGCGCGCCGGCCCACCATCTGGAGCAGCATTCGCATGCGGGGCTTGCTGGCGGCGTACACGAAGCCCTTGGCGCGAAACACCGTGCTGGGGAGGTGGTTCAGCAGCTGCTGCAGCAGATCGAGACGCAGGGGGCTGGATGATTCGTAGCTCCAGCTCTCGAAGTGGACGCCGTGGTTGTCTCCGGTCGATGCGTCGCCACCGAGCCGCGATGGATCGTGGAGATGGTCCACCCCGATCAGCACCTCGATGGGCACGCGTCCGTGGGTCGTCTCGAGGATCTCCACCGACGGCCGGATCTCTCGGATCCAGGCCTTGACTTTCGATAGGGTGGCGGAACCCGCGAGGTCGGTCTTGTTAAGCACGATCAAGTCGCCGCCCGCGACCTGGGCCCGGGCCAACCGGGCTTCCTCGTCGGGTATGCCCAGCGCGTGCTCGGCGTCGACCACCGTGATCACGCCATCGATGAGCACCTCGTTGCGTATCATCGGCTCCAGGAAGGCCTCGAACACGCCGGTCGGGTTGGCCACGCCGCTCGACTCGATCACGATGTGCTCGGGCCGGTCGGCCCGATTCGCGAGCTGCAGGACCG
>JAHEAO010000100.1 GCA_024642725.1 Paracoccaceae bacterium
TCGGCCAAGCAGTCCTGCGTCAGATCCAAGGTGATCTCGCGGCCCACGAGCGACGCAAATGCAAACAGCCGCATTAGCGCGCCTTCAAGCACACGGACATTCGAAGAAATCCGGTGCGCCAAATATTCAAGGACGCCATCGGCTATCACAAGGCCCTGATACTGCTGACGGTACTGTTCGACCTTTTGCTGCAAAACCCCAAGACGCAATTCATAATCCGTGGGGTGCAGATCGACGACAAGGCCACACTGCAGCCGGGATTTGATACGCTCTTCAAGATCCTTGATTTCGACGGGTGCGCGGTCGGCTGAAATGATGATCTGCTTGTTCTGATCGACCAGAGCATTGAATGTGTGGAAGAACTCTTCCTGAGTTGAGTCTTTGCCTGCGATGAATTGTACGTCGTCGACCATAAGAACATCAACCGAACGGAAAAGTTGCTTGAAATCCATCATCTGTCTTTCGCGCAATGCCTGCACGAAGCGATACATGAATTGTTCCGCTGACAGGTAGACGACCCGCAGGTCTGGCTGCTGGCTTTGCAACTCCCAAGCAATGGCGTGCATCAGATGAGTTTTGCCGAGACCGACACCGCCATATAGAAAAAGCGGGTTGAAGGTAACCGGGCCACCCTCTGCGACACGTCGGGCGGCGGCGTGCGCAAGCTCATTGGGCTTGCCGACAACGAAACTGTCAAATGTGAAGCGGGGATCCAGGGGCGCGCCGGGAAGGTCGCTTGGGGCACCAGATGGCTTTGTCAATGCTTCGGTCGCGGGACCCTCGGCTGCCTTGCGGGCTTTGGGGCTCTGCGTGCGCGGCACCGAAAACTCCACCCGTGAGACATCCTGCCCGGCCTTGGCGAGTTGGTGCAGTATCTGGTCGCCAAAATTCCGTGAGACCCAATTGCCCATGAAGCTCGTCGGCACAAGGAAGGTTGCAACACCATTCCTGAGGTCCGAGAATTCCAGCGGTTCAATCCAGTTCTTGTAGTTATTGCGCCCAACAGAATTGAGCAGTTCTTCCCTAATCCGTCCCCAGGTGTCGTCCGTCATTTTTTTCTTTGACCCGATTCATGTTTCACTCAATGCCAGCGCAGCGCCAACACCCGGTGCTTGCCTAAAGGCCTGCCCCAGTGCCCATGCTCTTCAACGTCGTTTGGAACCCTGCCTCCTTCCAGCATTCTGCCTGCCCAATCGGTCAAGCGAATTGCCAATAGGTATCGGGTTCACATTCGCAACGAGACGAAACGGCAAGTCTCCGGGCCCCTCAATTCCCGGTTCTGCAGAATCGACCGCGACGAAACGCGGATATCAGGACATATCCGGACATACGACCCGATCGGCAAATGAGCCGCCGAGTCTCAATCCATCAGGCCAGAACAAACCACCGAGAAACAACTCTGTGACTGTTCTGACATCAAAAGGCCGGCGTTTGGTATGGCAGCCAAATCTGCCCATGCGTTGGTCACAGACTTTTCCCAACGTATGGACTTTCGCCCGGTCTCTTGAATGTCCCCCCAAGACGACGTGAATCGCTTGAGCAAGCTAGCAAGGCGTCGGAGGGCACCGCAACAGAACTTCACGCTTGACTCATTCTTTGGCGGAGCGAATCCGGGAAGTTGCTGGATTCCCGTGGGAGACGCAGTGAAAATGCCACAGTCGGTCAACAAAAGCGGGCAAACAAAAAAGGCGCGCCGACTTGGCGCGCCTTTCCACTGATTCTAGTTTCCCTTGGGGTCAGGCCAGAGTTTTGACCCGAGCCGACAGGCGCGAAATTTTGCGCGCAGCGGTGTTCTTGTGAAGGACGCCTTTGGTTACGCCGCGCATCAGCTCAGGCTGAGCCGTACGCAGTGCTTCTGAGGCGGTTTCCTTGTTGCCGGATGCAATCGCTTCTTCGACTTTGCGCAAGAAGGTGCGGATACGCGACCGGCGTGCTTTATTAATCTGAAAACGCGTTTCGTTCTGACGCGCGCGTTTCTTGGACTGAGGCGTGTTAGCCATGTGTTATCTTCCCACTTTCCGGGTGGTGTAAATCTGAAGTCGCGCTTCTAGGCCCGAGTCGAGGGCAAGTCAACGGGGCACTCCACTTTTTCTTCGGAAGATCGGCGAATCTCATTTGTCACGGAACTGAGGTTCGCGCTTTTCCAAGAATGCTTGCATCCCCTCCTTCTGATCTTCCGTGGCAAACAGCGAATGGAAGACCCTGCGCTCATAAAGCAAACCTTCGCCCAGCGTGGTCTCGTAGCTGCGGTTCACCGCATCCTTGATCGCAATAACAGCAATTTGGGATTTCTCTGCGATCTTCTGGGCCGCGGCCATCGCTTCTTCCATCAACTTCCGCGCGGGGACCACCCGGCTGACCAGGCCAGAGCGCTCTGCTTCGTCGGCGTCCATGAACCGACCAGTCAGGTTCATGTCCATAGCTTTGGATTTGCCGACGAAACGCGAAAGCCGCTGCGAACCACCCATGCCGGCCATTACTCCAAGATTTACTTCGGGCTGACCAAACTTCGCGGTGTCCGCCGCGATGATGAAATCGCACATCATTGCCAATTCGCAACCACCTCCAAGAGCATAGCCTGCCACGGCGGCGATGATGGGCTTGCGAATTGCCATGATCGCGTTGGCTTCCGCGGCAAAGAAGTCATCGGTGAAGACATCGACAAAGCTCTTTTCCGACATCTGCCGGATGTCCGCGCCAGCGGCAAAGGCCTTTTCCGATCCCGTCAGCACAATCACCCGGATCTTGTCATTCTGGTCAGCTTCTTGAAGGGCCTGTCCGAGTTCGTGCAGCAATTCAGTATTAAGAGCATTCAGTGCGTCTGGCCGATTCAGACGGATCAAAGACACATAGTCCGCATTCTCGACGACGATTGATTTGTAGGCCATGGGTGGCAGCCCCTCGTTGTTCTGGTTCGGGCGAACCTGTAGCACCCCTGCCCAGCCAATCAAGTCATCTTTGACATTGCCTGCAGTAGAATGAGGATCGCCCGGACTGCACGATTCGTGTGATGACGCCGTCGCAGCCATCAGTCTGGCAGCCCTGCCCCTCACGGTCATATACGCGAAAACTGTGCTGGAAATAGCCCAATTCGCCGCTGGTCTGACGATGATCTCGCAAAGACGACCCCCCGGCATCGATCGCGTCTGCCAGCACCTCCCTGATGATCGGAACAAGAGACCTGACGCGGGCGGCGGCGATCTGACCCGCCTTGCGCCGGGGAGAGATTCCGGCCCGGTGAAGCACTTCGCAGACGTAAATATTGCCAAGGCCCGCGACGATGCGCTGATCCAGAAGGGCGGATTTTACCGGGGCGTTTTTCCCGCTGAAGCGCGCAACAAGATAGTCTTCGTTGAACGCATTTCCGAATGGCTCTGGTCCAAGTTCCGACAATAGCCAGTGCAACTCGGCTTGATCGGTTGGGGTCAGATCCATTGCTCCGAAACGACGTGCATCGTTGAAGGTGACACGTTCCCCTCCCTCCATATCCAGAACAACATGGTCATGTTTTCCCGGCGCAGGTTGATTGTGATGGAACTCCCCCAAAGCCGTTCCGGATATCAACATGCGACCTGACATCCCGAGATGGATGATCAGAGTCTCGCCTGAACTGAGGTCCGCAAGAATGTATTTCGACCTTCGGCGCAGCCGGTGAACCGTCTTGCCCGTCAACCGGTCGGCCATTCGGTCAGGAAATTTCCAACGCAAGTCTGGCCGACGAATTTCGGCACGGGTGATGGCTCGTCCCACCATTGCAGGTTCCAACCCGCGACGAACGGTCTCAACCTCTGGCAATTCCGGCATTGGACCTCCCATGCGGCGATTTCTGCGCATTGTATCACCGGTCGCGCCCTCTATAAGAAGGGTGAGTTTAGCTGTCACGGCAAGGCCCCATGACCAAGAAGATCGAAAAGACAACGCATTTCGGCTACCGAGAAGTCGCCGAGGACCAAAAGGCCGACTTGGTAAAGGGTGTCTTCAGCAACGTCGCCAGCAAGTATGATGTCATGAACGATGTGATGTCGGTCGGCGTTCACCGCCTCTGGAAAGACGCAATGATGGATTGGCTGGCGCCGCGCACCGGTCAAAAGTTGCTTGATGTCGCAGGTGGCACGGGTGACATCGCTTTCCGGTTCCTGCAACGAGCACCGGGCGCGAATGCCGTTGTGCTCGACATGACCGAAGGGATGCTCGCCGAAGGGCGCAAGCGGGCCGAAGCCGAGAAACTCGCGGGCAAGCTGGATTGGGTCGTGGGAGATGCGATGGCGCTCCCATTCGCCGAGAATACTTTCGACGTTTATACGATCAGCTTCGGCATTCGAAATGTGACTCGTATCGAGGAAGCGCTGGCTGAAGCTTTCAGAGTCCTGAAACCGGGTGGAAGACTGATGGTTCTGGAGTTCAGCCAGCTGCCGAACCCGGCCATGCAAAAGGCCTACGATCTCTACTCCTTCAACATCATCCCGCAGATGGGGAAACTGATCGCGCAGGATCGTGACAGCTATCAATACCTGGTTGAATCGATCCGCAAATTTCCAAATCAGGATAAATTCGCGACGCTGATCCGCAGCGCCGGCTTCGACAACGTGAAGTTCCGAAACCTGTCGATGGGCATCGCCGCGCTGCATTCCGGTTGGAAGATCTAGATGCGCGGACCACATAATCTTTGGCGTCTTGTCCGGACCGGCGCGACAATGGAGCGTACCGGTGCCATGCGTGTTGCGCTGGATGCCATGGAGGCGCCCGTTGCGCTGCGGGTCGCCGCGAGGGTACTTGGCTGGCCGTTCAAGTTCCTCGGCTACAAAGGAGACCCTTCGCTGCCACCGGTGACCCGCGCATTAACGGCGCTTGGACCGGCCTATATCAAATTCGGTCAAATCCTGTCCACGCGCCCCGATGTTGTCGGCGAAGATTTGGCAAACCAGTTGCAAGTCCTTCAGGACAAGCTGCCGCCCTTCCCTACGAGCCAGGCCAAGAGCACTATTGCCGCTGAGCTTGGGCGGTCCGTCGATGAGTTGTTCGTGGATTTCAGCGAGCCCGTCGCGGCGGCCTCTATCGCACAAGTCCACAAGGCGCAGAAGGCCGTTACAGGCGAAGACGTGGCCGTGAAGGTGCTGCGACCCGGCATTGAGCGGGCGTTCAGACGAGACATCGACGCGTTCTATTTCGCCGCGTCAGTCATAGAATTCCTTTCGCCGTCGTCGCGTCGCTTGCGTCCGACACAAGTCATCGCACATTTTGAAGGTGTGGTCTTGGGTGAGCTGGACCTTCGTCTGGAATCGTCTTCTGCGGCGGAATTCGCCGCAAACACCGAGAAGGATGCAGGGTTTCGAGTGCCTCGCATTATCTGGCCGCTATCTGCGCGCAGGGTGATGACGATGGATTGGGCAGAGGGCGTACCAATCCACGACATCAAGGCCCTGGACGCCGCAGGTCATGACAGAGTGGCCCTTGCCGCGAGAGTCCTTCACCTCTTTCTGAGCCACGCCTTGCGGGATGGGTATTTCCACGCCGACATGCATCAGGGCAATCTCAAAGTAGCTGAAAACGGCGACATTATTGCCCTGGACTTCGGAATCATGGGGCATATCGACGACTACACCCGACGGGTTTATGCAGAGATTCTCTTTGGTTTCATCCGCCGCGATTTCCGTCGAGTTGCGGAAGTCCACTTTGAAGCTGGATATGTACCAGCCGACCGTGACGTCGAAGAATTCACACGCGCCTTGCGCGCTGTCGGTGAACCTATCTTCGGCATGGATGCCAGCCGAATATCGATGGCGCACCTGCTTAGCTATCTTTTTGAAGTCACCGAAAAATTCGGCATGCAGACGAGAACCGAGTTGATCCTGCTCCAGCGCACTATGGTCGTTGTCGAAGGCGTATCACGTTCACTCGATCCTCACATCAACATCTGGGAAGTCGCGCGCCCTGTCGTAGAAAGCTACATCAAGGAGAACATCGGCCCAAAGGCGCTCTTTCGCGACTTGGCAAAGACTGCCGAAGTGCTAGCCCGTTTTGGACCGAAATTGCCGCAGATGGTCGAAAAACTGTTGATCCGCCAAACCGAGGAGACCGACCCCCCTCAGAAACGCAACGGTTGGCGCGACATCGGGTTGATTGGGCTGGGCGTCGGGCTGACAAGCCTTGGCTTCTTGCTCTCAGCCCTATTCTAGCTGTTCAAGTTCGAGCTGTATCGCGGCGCTGTAGTCGGCCGCGCCGCGCTCTGATTTCCACAAGCAGTGCGCCGCCATTCGCCAATGATATAGGGGTTTCAGATCAAGGTAGGACCGGGTCACAGCGTGGTTGCCGTAGGCTTCAAGGAAGTTTTCAACCATTTTGGCCGACAGCTGCTCTCCCCGGTAGAGTCGCTGCATCGCGGGTGACAAAAAAATTGCCAGATCCTCGGTTGGGTCGCCGACGGCCGGGCATTGCCAGTCAATCAGCGTCAGGCCGGCTGGACCATCAATGATATTGGCCGGAACCGCATCGCAATGCAGAAAAACGGCGTCGTTCAGATGCAAATCCTCTGCCCTTGGGCATAGCGATTTGAGGGCCTTCGCCTTCTGGGAACTGCAAGACTCGAGAATGCGCATCGTCTGTTCCCGGATCGCTGTGGCACCTTGCTGAATGCGACGGATTTTAGGTGGCAGCGGCCGGCTGTGCAGTCTGCGCAGAACTTCAGCGACGCATTCGATCCTGCCGCTGAAGACCTCTCCGTCCACGTGCTTGTAGATCAAACAGCGACCAAGCGATGTTTTTCTCGATTCGACCAGTTCAGGGGCCAAACCGGTTCCGGAAAGGGCAACCAAAGCCTGACATTCGGCATCCGCATCGTTCGGAAACAGAAGGCTGCCCCCTGAATCCAGATAGAGCTTGCAAACGACCGACGTGGCTCCTTCGCCAATTCTCCAGATCAGATTGGTGCGCCCGCCAGCAAGGGATCGCCACCGAGCCTTCGGTTCGATGATTCCCCCTTCGGAAAGCTCTGCGCGAAGCGCAGCTTCTGCGGAGTCAGGTCCGTGACGAACTGTCGTAGAACTCTGCATCGTTCCCAGGCCCAGAATGCGGTTCTGGCCAAACTAGAGCGGCCAGCGAAACGCCGCAAGCAGTCAGTCCCGGGGGGCACGAAGGGCGGTGATCTGCGATGTCGTAACTTCAATTCCGCCATCAAGCACGATTACGGTTTCTCCGTCGCGCAGGCGCGCTTCGGTAATCTCTGCAAAGGCCTCAACTGTCCCAGCAGGCTGGTTCTGCCCATTGACGACCGTCGCCAACTCGAAGGAATAGACCCCGGCCGCAAGTGGCACGCCGCTTTCATCCACACCTGCCCAGTCAACGGTCCCGTCGGTACGGGTCATTGATATCCGTTGAACCTCGTTGCCGGCCTCGTTTCTAACCACTAAAGTGCCAAGATCCGCCCCGGCAGGAAACTCCGGGGCAAGCGTGACAGGACTACCGTCAAAATAGACGGGGGCGGCCACCCGCGCCTCCATCCCGACCCACCCGGCCAGTTGCGACATTCCCAAAATCCCCATCTGCTGAGCAAGGGATTGAAGAAGGTCATTGGTTTTCACCTGCTGTTCAACACCCGAGAACGTCGCAAGCTGAACCGCGAAATCTGCCGATTCAATCGGGTTGAGCGGATCCTGATTCTGCATTTGCGTCGTTAACATTCGCAGAAACGTTTCGAAGTCCGAACTGATCGCAGCGTTGGCGTCGCCCGTCTTGGCCACAGCAGTCCCGGTCGTGTTGGTCGTTGATGTAATTTCCATGATCTGCCCTTTTCAAATACGCAAGTCGAGGCCGGTCGCTGAATCCGTAAGAAGGATTGGTTGCGGGGCTTCGGTTGCCGCCTCAGGCGGCTTCTGACCTGCGGCCTGATGTCCGGATTGGTTTGGTGCCGGATCTCGTTGGAAACTGTCATTCCCCGAAAACCCGAACGAAAGCCGATCGTAGCCCGCCTGCCGCAAGTCGTTTGCCAGAAGATCGATGTTGCGCCGAAGGAGATCCAACGTCTCCGGGCGCTCTACAGTGAGTTGCACCGCCATACCATTGTCAGTGCTTTGCAAGGTCATGCGCACTTTTCCAAGCTCTTCCGGATTGAGCAGAAGTTCGACGGGGCGTTCCCCAAGGTCCTGTGCTGCCTTTGCGATCAACCCAATCACTCGCGGGATGTGTTCCGTAAATGATGGCCGCAGGCCCGCGGGATCTAGCTGAGCGTGGTGAAGCCTCTGAGGCTCGGCCACCGCCATCGGGTTCATTGCGCTGTCGGAACCATCTTCAAAAGACAGGACAATTTGACGTTCCCCCAGCGGCGCATCCAGACTAGGCGGTGAGGTGGCGTCCAGTTCAAATGGGCGTTCAACCACTGGCTTGGAAGGATGGCCCGCGCCAGAAACCGGGA
>JAHEAO010000101.1 GCA_024642725.1 Paracoccaceae bacterium
TTCTGTTTCTGCCTGTCAGCCTGCTTCGTCATGCGTATTCGCACCATAGGGGCAAATCAGGACAAGTGAAACGCGCCATTCTTGCGAACTTGCCGCTGCAGACCTGAACCTTGGGGCTAGCCGGCGATGATAGCTGCGAGTTGTCTCGGACCCATGCAAGAAATGGCGTTCCGTGCCGTTGACCGGAATGGTTGCAGGCGGGAGGAGCGCAGGGAAAAGTTCTGACTGGAATATTGGACAATTATGACGGGTGAATGGTGGGCGACCCTGGAATCGAACCAGGCGTGGGTCTCCCCGGCGGAGTTACAGTCCGCTGCCGCACCTTGCAGCCCGTCGCCCGCAACCAGATTGTTGGTCTGGTGCGAGGGGGTGGATACATTTCGCCCCCCCGACCGTCAACAGGAAAATCCCTTGCTTCGCTCTTGTTGGCAAAGCATTGTCGCGCACTCTGATTGGAGGGTTAGGTCAGATGAAAAAACCCAAATGGGTGATCGAGAAAGAACAGGCGCGCCGTGCGTCGGCCGCCGAAACCATCTGGCTCTTTGGTCTTCATGCGGTGCGAGATGCGCTGGTCAATCCAAACAGGATCAGGCTTCGGCTTGTCGTAACCAAGAACGCGCTGGACAAATTGGCAATCGAAGTCGCGGCGGCTGGCATGGAACCGGAGATTTCGGATCCTCGGAAATTCAGCGCGCCGATTGATCCGGCTTCGGTTCACCAGGGGGCAGCACTTGAGGTCAAGGCCTTGGACTGGGGAAGTCTGGAAGAACGCTGCATGGCCAGCGGCGATCTTCCCCCGACGGTTGTCTTGTTGGACCGCGTGACCGATCCGCACAATGTGGGCGCAATTCTGCGCTCTGCCGAGGTGTTTGGCGCCCAGGCGGTCATTGCCCCGGCGCGCCATGCCGCCCCCGAAACGGGGGCTCTCGCAAAGACCGCATCGGGTGCTCTGGAACGTCAGCCCTATCTGCGGGTCAAGAACCTTGCCGACGCGATGGAAAGGCTGCAGCGAATGGGTTACGTGCTGATTGGGCTGGACGGGTCGGCCGAAAAGACGCTGGACGTCGCCTTGGACGGGCTTTCTGGGCGGCCGGTTGGTCTGGTTCTCGGTGCCGAAGGACCTGGCATGAGAGAAAAGACGCTGGAAACCTGTGATCGGCTGGCGCGGATCGACGCTGCCGGGCAGTTTGGTTCTCTCAATGTCTCCAACGCTGCGGCAGTGGCGCTTTACGCGGCCTCCAAGCGCTGATCTGATCAGGACCGCATGTAACAAATGCCCGGAAACAGCGCATGAGCAGACGCCAAAGACGGAACTCTGCTGCCGGGACCAATCACCGCCGCGGCTGAATGCCGATGTTTGCCGAGCCAATTCGAGGTTCCGGAATACCGCCGGAATCTCAATGAGTTGTCGGAAAGAGCAGATTCTTGTCGTTCAATCTGGCTGCATTATGGCTCTTGAAGGGTGGCGTTTTGCCAAGCACACCTTCATTCACACCTCTGTCAGCGGGCTGGCGGGAAGGCGCAAACGAGCGCATCTTTCTGGCGTATCTGTGGGAGTCCTACCATGCCAACCCGTCGCATCTTCCTTGGCCTTGCCGTCTTCACCCCAGCGGTATTAAGGCTGTCGGGGCCTGCCCTTGCCGCTTCGCCGGAAGTATTTTCAACCAACCAAATCGCAATACACGGATATGATCCCATTGCATATTTCTTGGATGGGAGGCCGGTTGAGGGCACCGATAACCACATGCTCAAATGGAGGGGTGCAATTTGGCGATTTGCCTCACCAGAGAATATGCACGCTTTTGAGATGGCCCCCCATGCCTATGCACCGCAATATGGAGGCTACTGCGCATACGCGATGGCTCAGGGGGCTGTGGCGACGACGGTCCCGGAGGCATGGACGGTCCACAACGACCGACTTTACCTGAATTTTTCGACCGGAGTTCGTCAGCTATGGCAGAAAGACATTCCCGGTCATGTCGCGGCCGCCGACAGCCATTGGCCGGCAGCCTTGAACGGGTAACGAGCCGCTGTTTACACTTCGTGATCACAAATTGCTTACAAGCTCTTTCAACCACGCAGCGCCAACCTAAATGTAAGGGAGAAGCGCAGGTCTGGAACTCCTGCGTTTCACTTCACTGTCCCTCGTTCCGTACCTGGCGCCCGGTCTATCGATCGGGCGCTTTTTTCTTTCCAAATCCCCTGATATGGCAACGATATGGACTACAGCGATGACTTTTTGAAAATGGTACTGCGGCGAACACGGGTCATTGCCTGTGTGGGTGTTTCCATGAATTCGGTAAGGCCGAGCTATTTCGTGGCGAGATACCTTGGCCTGAAAGGATACAGGGTTATACCCGTCAATCCGGGCCATGCCGGGAAGACGCTTTTTGGTGAAGTGATTTACCCGGATCTCGGCGCAATTCCAAAAGACGTGAATGTCGACTTCGTTGATATCTTCCGTCGATCTGAGGCGGTTCCAGAGATTGTCGACAACGCGCTGAAGTGCCTGCCCGGCTTGAAGACGATCTGGATGCAGATTGGAGTTGAGCACGAGGAAGCGGCGGCGCGGGCCGAAGCTGCCGGGGTGACAGTCATTCAGAACCGGTGCCCGAAGATCGAATACCAGCGTCTTTTCGGTGAATTGCGGATGGGTGGTTTCAATACTGGCGTCGTATCCTCCCGGCTCTAGATGCCGGTCCGCGTTTCAATCCGTCCGGGATGCCTTTTCCGCGATTCCCGAGGTTCCATGCCGCCTGTCGAGTTCGGCCAGAACATCGTCAAGGGTCACGTCACGGGCGGCGAGCATGACAAGCAGGTGGTACAGAACGTCCGCGGCTTCACAAGCCAGTTTGGGGCGGTCGCCCTTTACCGCCTCGACGATGGCCTCAATCGCCTCTTCGCCGAACTTTTCAGCGCATTTTTCAGGGCCTTCCGACAGCAACTTGGCCGTCCAAGACGTATCGGGATCGGCAGATTTGCGGTCTTCAATGGTCGCGGCGAGCCGTTTCAGGATCATTATTCGAGCCTCATCGCTATGCCCGCTTTTGCCATGTATTCCTTGGCTTCGCGGATGGTGTATTCGCCAAAATGAAAAATGGAGGCGGCCAGCACGGCAGAGGCATGTCCTTCGAAAACGCCATCGACCAGATGCTGCAACGTGCCGACGCCACCGGAGGCGATGACAGGGATGCTCACCGCATCGGCGATCGCGCGGGTCAGCGGCAGGTTGAATCCTGCCCGAGTGCCGTCGCGGTCCATCGACGTCAGCAAGATTTCACCGGCGCCTTTGGCGGTCACGGTCTTGGCAAACTCAACGGCATCAATACCGGTGGATTTGCGGCCACCATGTGTGAAAATCTCCCATTTTCCGGGGCTTACCGTCTTGGCGTCGATCGCCACCACGATGCATTGGCTCCCGAAACGATCAGCGGCGCGGGCCACGACATCCGGGTCAGCCACTGCGGCGGAGTTGAAGCTGACTTTGTCCGCTCCGGCCAGAAGCAGGTCACGTACATCTTCAGTTGTGCGAACGCCACCGCCAATGGTGAGCGGCATGAAGCATTGCTCGGCGGTCCGGGTGGCCAGATCGTACATCGTTCCGCGGTTCTCATGCGTTGCGTGGATGTCCAGAAAGCAAAGCTCGTCCGCACCGGCTGCGTCGTAGGCGCGCGCGCTTTCGACCGGGTCGCCCGCATCGATCAGGTCGACGAAGTTCACGCCTTTGACGACTCGGCCATCCGCGACGTCGAGACAAGGGATGATGCGGGTCTTCAGCAATGGTCAGTCCTTCAGGAGTTTCAGTGCCTCGGAGAGATCGATCGCACCATCGTATAGCGCCCTGCCAGAGATCACGCCATCAAGAACCGCTCCACAATTCTTCAATGCGATCAAGTCGTTAAGAGATGAGACGCCGCCAGAGGCGATGACCGGGATGGAAACTGCAGCAGCGAGTGCTGCCGTCGCTTCGACATTCGGCCCCTGCATGGCCCCGTCGCGGTTGATGTCGGTGTAGATGATCGCCGCAACGCCCGCGTCTTCAAATCTGCGGGCAAGGTCGGTGACATTGACGTCGGTCTCTTCAGCCCAGCCTCTGGTTGCGACAAGGCCGTTTCGGGCGTCGATACCGACGGCCACCTTTCCCGGAAAAGTGCGGGCAGCCTGACGTACAAGATCGGGGTTCTCGACCGCCACGGTGCCCAGAATGACACGGGCAAGACCCTTCGACAGCCACGTCTCAATTGTGGACATGTCGCGAATACCACCACCCAGCTGGGCAGGCACTTTGACCGTCGCAAGAATGTCTTCTACGGCGGCTGCATTCACCGGTGCACCCGCAAAAGCGCCATTTAAATCAACAAGATGCAGCCATTCGCATCCCGCCTTTTGGAACGCGAGCGCTTGTGCGGCAGGATTGTCGCTGAAGACCGTAGCCTGTTCCATTTCGCCCTTGTAGAGGCGTACACAATTGCCATCCTTGAGGTCGATGGCGGGGTAGAGGATCATGGTTCAGCCTTTCGGTTCCGATGCGCGGTCTTTGGCATGAACGAATGAAGATTGCAAAGGGGCTGCTGAGGGTGGCAGTTCGCTTGCCGTTGAACTGGAAGCGCGCCGGACTAGATGCTATTCTTAGTGGGTAAGAAGTGTCGGTCTTTCTAGGTGGAGTCGTCTATGAAACATGTGGTTTTGAGTTTGGTCTTGGCAGTCCTGACGGCTGTTCCAGCTTTCGCTGCCGATCCTGCCATCGGACTTTGGAAAACCGAGCCGGATCGTAAAGATTTGATATCACACATAGAAATTCGGGAATGCGGGGCCGCGCTTTGTGGCCGGATCAAGGTTGCCTTCGATCCGAGCGGTCAGGAAGTGATGACCAAGAACATCGGCAAGGAACTCTTCTGGGACATGGTTCCAAATGGTGGAGGGGCTTATTCGGGCGGGACGGTCTGGGTGCCGCTTCTGAACGTCAAGGCCAAAGCGACGATGCAACTGACGGGTAAAACGCTGGTTGTTGAGGGGTGCAAGGCGATGGTTTGCGACGGGCAGGTCTGGACCAGGATTCAGTAAGCTACGGATTCCATTGAAGAAAGTTCGAGATCAAACGCAACCCAGCGGCTTGACTCTTTTCCGGGTGAAACTGCGTGCCGATCATGTTGTCACGCCCTACGATCGCGGTGATGTCGCCGCCGTAGTCGCAATGCGCCAGGCGGTGCGCGGAATCGCGGACGACGAAGTGGTAGGAATGGACAAAATACGCGTGATTTCCGGTAGTTAGACCGTCCAGAACCGGGTGCGGACTGTCCAGAATCAAGTCATTCCAGCCCATGTGCGGGACTTTCATCGACGGGTCGGACGGAGTGATTCTTACCACGTCTCCGGGGATCCAATTGAAACCGGGAGTGATCTCGTATTCCAGGCCGCGGGTTGCCATCATCTGCATGCCGATACAGATGCCCATGAAAGGGCGAGCCTTTTTTATTACAGCATTTTCAATGGCTTCGTAGAGCCCGCTATAGTCGAAAAGCTGTTTTTTGCAGGCCGGAAAAGCGCCGTCGCCGGGCAGCACGATGCGGTCGGCGCGGGCGACGTCTTCGGGTTTCGAGGACACGATAACGCTGCCGGACCCGGTTTCCGAGGCCATGCGCTGAAACGCTTTTTCGGCAGAGTGCAGATTGCCGCTGTCATAATCGACGAGCACGGTCAGCATGGCGGGACCTTACGTTTTGTCAGACCGGTTCTGTACGGAAAGTGCAGGCCCGTCATACCGGGTTTGTACAATGTTGCGGTTCACAACGCACCCTTGGTCGACGGTATCGCATCCGACTTGCGCGGGTCGGTTTCGACGGCCAGACGCAGCGCTCGGGCGACGGCCTTGAAGGCGGCCTCGGCGATGTGGTGGCTGTTGATTCCGTGCAGTTGGTCGACATGCAGCGTGATGCCGCCGTGGGTCGAGAGCGCCTGGAAGAATTCGCGCACCAGTTCGGTGTCGAAGGTGCCGATCTTTGGCGTCGGCATTTCAACGGTCCACACCAGATAGGGGCGGCCCGACAGGTCGAGGGCGGCGCGAATCTGTGCGTCGTCCATCGGCAGGTGGCATTCGCCGTAGCGCCGGATGCCGCGTTTGTCGCCAAGAGCGGCAGTCAGCGCCTGACCCAGAGCGATGCCGACGTCTTCGACCGTGTGGTGATCATCGATATGCAGGTCGCCTTTGCAGCGGATCTTCATGTCGATCAGCGAATGGCGCGCAAGCTGGTCGAGCATGTGGTCGAAAAACCCGACGCCAGTCTGGTTGTCATAGCTGCCATTGCCGTCGAGGTTCAGTTCGACGGTGATCGCCGTTTCGGCGGTCTTGCGTGTGATCTTTGCGGTCCGCATTGCGAAAATCCCGTTCTGGTCAGCGCCTTATAGGGGGCAATTCCGGCCGCGCCAAGGCGGGGCAGGGTGGCTGGCGGTTGTGGTGCGGGATGTGTTGCAGATTATCCGGTCGTGGTGATCCGGCCGCGTCTTGGCTAAATCCCGGTTGTGGCGCGGCACGCCTTGATGTCAACTGTCCGCCAAGACGGGAGATCCAGAATGAGCACATGTGTTTTTGTTCAACTGCGCTGCAAACCGGGCACTGCCTACAAGGTGGCCGACGAGATCATGCTGCGCGAAATCCATTCCGAGCTGTATTCGACCAGCGGCGAGCATGACCTGCTGATCAAACTCTACATTCCGGCGGATCAGGATGTGGGCAAATACATCAACGACAAGCTGCTGGATATCGAGGGAATCGAGCGATCCCTGACGACGCTGACCTTCCGGGCCTTCTAGGGTTGCGTCATTGCTCTCGGGCCACAAGGGCCGTGCCCAAAGGAAAAAGGCGGCCCTAAGGCCGCCATTTCGCTCCGCCCTCAGCGGAGAATTTGGAGCGGGCGAGGCGATTCGAACGCCCGACCCTAACCTTGGCAAGGTTATGCTCTACCCCTGAGCTACGCCCGCATCCTTGGGTGAGGCGTGAGATAGGAAATCTCTTTGCTGCCTGCAAGGGAAAAATTGCAGGGCGAGGGAAATTGTTTGGGCGCAAGGACCCTAGCCGCGACCCTAGCCGCAGAGACATTAGCTTTGAGTTTTGACTGATAGCGGTTTGTGGCGTCGGCGCGCCGGGGATCTGGAATTGATCGGCGTTCGAGCTGCCGGCCTGAGCTTTGCTGCGGCTGAAAGGGTTATTCGGAACAGGCGAATCGCTGCGCGGAAGAGGTCGGGATTCAATTCAGGATTGTAGTATTATTTTGGATAGTAAGGCTGCATGGCGGAAATTGTTTCCAAATAGAAACAGAGCAATTGGAAACCGAAAAACTTGTTTGACGTCAAACGGTTAGTAAAGACCGTTCCAAGGCGTCCGGGCTAATTGTAGGCAGGTTCACGGTTGAAGAAAAATATCTATTAAAAACAACAAATTAATGATACGTTTAATTTGCTTGATGGCAATGGCCTGATGGTTTAGCGCCTTGACCAAGACGATGATGGCACAGATGCGGCGTTATCTGGTCAAGATTCTGCTGGAACCTTATTGGTTGCAAAGTTAGTTTGTTATCAACGGACGAATATCTAAAGTGAAAGTTGGTGCGATGAAATTGTATAATATTCTTTTCGCAGGGTTGCTGGCGGGTGCCGCTTCCGTGTCTGCGGCAAGTGCTTCGACAGTTGGTTTCGAATTGGAAGGGCACGTCAAGGCGCGCAATTTTGCGAAGTTTTCGCTGACCAATACCAGCAGCGATGCCGAGATCGAAAGCATGACGATGTCGATCGGCAAGAAGAAATACAATTTCGATATCGTGAGAACGGCGACTGGCGTCATCCTTAAAGGCGACAAGAAGAACGGCAAGAAGCGGTTCGACGAGATTGCGCTTGGCTTTGACGAGTTTGCTGCAGGCGATTCATCCAAGTTCCGGCTCGACCTGGACAGGGACAAGGGCAAGCAGCGCAACAAGGCCGATTACAGCAAGGTCCTGTTCAACAACGGACGTGCGAAAAACGCCATGATCACCGTGACGTTTTCCAACGGTGAAGTCGTGAGCACATTGCTCGATGACAAGAACAAGCGTGGCCTGACGCGTCAGCTGGAAGGCCCGATGATCAGACTCGCGTCTGCCGAAATGTTGCTGGACACGGTCGTCATGTCCGACCTGAGCAAGGTTCCGCTGCCGGCTGCCCTGCCGCTGATGCTGGGCGGTTTGTTCGGACTGGGCATGGTGGGACGCCGCCGCAAGGCCTGATCCCCACAGAATTGAAGATCGAAAACGGGCGCTTCGGCGCCCGTTTTTGTTTGTCGGGACGCTGAGTGCGATGCGTCAGGTCAGGGCCGTGAAGATTACGAGGACGGCGGAGACTGTGATCATTGCCA
>JAHEAO010000034.1 GCA_024642725.1 Paracoccaceae bacterium
GGCTTCGTGGTCGTCATCTGCGGCGAGATCATGACCATGCCCGGCCTGCCAAGAGTGCCGTCCGCCGAAAACATTCGCATCAACAAGGACGGCCTCATCGACGGCTTGTTCTAGGGAGGGATCGACGTGATACGCAAGATTCTGGTTCCGGTTCGTGGTGACGGCAAGGGCGACAACGTCCTTGCCCATGCGGCAGCGCTCGCGCACCGCTACAACGCACATATCGAGATCGTCCATTGCCGGCCCCGGCCCGAGGATTTGATGCCCTACGGTGTTCATATCCCCGAGTTCCTGCGCAAGCAGATCATCAAGCAGTCCTATGAGGTCGCCGATCAGGAAGAGGCCGGCCTGCGAAGCGAGCTTGAAGTGCTGGCGAAGAAGCTGAAGCTTGATGCGTCCGGCGCGAACATAGGCAAGGTCGCGACGGTTTCCTTCGTCGAGGAAGCCGGGCGTCAGGTCGATGTGATCAAGCGGCACGGACGGCTTGCGGACATGATTGCGGTGGCCAAGCCCGATCGCGACCGGAACCTGGGGCACAACACGCTGAAGGCGGCTCTGTTCCATTCGGGACGGCCCGTTCTGATGTGCCCGCCCGCCGATCCGTCGCCGACCACTTTGGGTGCAAAAGTCTCCATCGCCTGGAATGGCAGCGCGGAATCCGCGCGCGCCCTTTCGCAATGCAAAAGTGTGCTTCGCAGCGCGGACAAGATCTGGGTTCTCTCGAACGGCGCGGATTCCGGTCCGGGCACAACCGTGGATGACCTGACCGCCTATCTGGCGCTGCATGGAATTTCTGCGGAGGTCGAGAAATTCTCGGCCAAGCGGGACATCGGTGGCGAGCTTCTTCGCGTCAGCGCCGGTCTGGGCGCGGATATGATGATCATGGGCGCCTATGGCGACAGCCACGAACGGGAAACCGTCTTCGGTGGCAACACACAGACAATTGTCGATACGGCAACGAAACCGGTGCTTCTGAATCATTGATTTGGGAGTGCTGAACCAGGTCGGACCAACGACCAAGACTATGAAGGCCGCATCAAGAACGGTCACTATCAGCGGGAATGCTTCTCGCACTCATACTAGCTAGCCTTAAGGGAGGACCAAATGGCTATTACTTCAAAAATCCTGACAAGAGTGGTCGGAGCGGCCGCGCTTGGCCTGATGACACTGACCAGCACGGCCCAGGCATGGGAACCGAACAAGCCGGTCGATTTTGTGATCATGGCCGGAGCCGGTGGTGGTGCTGACCAGATTGCACGTTTCTTGCAGTCGGTTGCGGAAAAGAAAGATCTGACCAATCGTCCGCTGGTGCCGAACAACAAGGGCGGTGGATCGGGTGCAGAAGCGTTGATCGCGCTGAACACAGCATCTGACCCGGATCACACGATCCTGGTGACGCTGAACTCGTTCTTCACCACACCGATGCGCCAGCCCGATCTGAACATCGATGTGTCGACCTTCACGCCGGTTGCGATGATGGGCGTCGACCCGTTCGTGCTCTGGGTTCACAAGGACAGCGGCATCACGACGTTCGAACAGTGGCTCGAAGCGGTAAAAGCTTCGGACGACTACATCATGGGCGGCACCGGCAAGGGCCAGGAAGACTCGATCGTCATTGCGTTCATGGAGCAGGCCTTCGGGATCAAGGTGAAGTACATCCCCTACAAGGGTGGCGGCGACGTGGCCAAGGATCTTGCCGGTAAGCAGATCATGGCGACTGTGAACAACCCGTCGGAAACCAAGGGCTTCTATGCCAATGGTGACGTGGTGCCGCTGCTGTCTTTCTCGGATGAGCGTATGCCGGCATTCCCGGACGTACCGACCATGAAAGAAAAGGGTCATGACTTCAGCTACTACAACCAGCGTGCCGTTGTTGGCGCTCCTGGAATGTCGGCTGAGGCTGCTGAGTACTACCAGAACCTCTTCAAGACGATCTACGAGACTGAAGAGTGGCAGGGGTACATGGAGTCTGAGAGCCTTTCGCCGCTCTGGATGAACGCAGACGAGCAGAAAGCCTACTGGGCTACTCAGATCGCCAACCATAAAGAATTGCTCGCCGCATTGGGCGAATAGCAATTATCTAGTCGATCGAACTGGTACTTAGGGAGGCCAAAATGCGACGTGGAGAGTTTATAACGGCTGGTGTCTTGGCCGTCCTGTCCATCTACATGATGTGGAAAAGTACCGAGTTGAACATCGGCTATATCAAGGGCGAAGGACCGGGAGGCGGGGCGTGGCCGTTCTGGCTCTCGGGGATCATTCTGATCTGCACGGCCTTGATAGCATACAACGCGGCAAGGCGGACATCTCCGCCTTCCCAATCCGACGAACCCGTCCTCGATGCCGAGGGTCGGAAGATGCTGATCGAAGTCTTTGGCGGAATCTTCGTGTTCGTCGCACTGGTCGGCATCATCTCGATGTATGGCGCGATGCTGGTCTTCCTGTTCTATTATCTTTGGTTTCTGGGCCGGCACTCGCTCAAGCTGTCTCTGATCATCTCGATAGCCACTCCGGTCGTTTTCTTCTTCTTCTTCGAGGCGCTGATGCGCGTCACCCTGCCCAAGGGCATGGGGTTCACCGAGCCGTTCTACAACTGGCTCAACACCATCATCTACTGACGCTGCGGAACCGGATGTCCATCAGGACCAGGGAGTAAATCGAAACCATGGAAATACTTGCACATCTATCTGGCGGACTTTGGGACGCCGTCCAGCCGATCAACCTCATTCTGATCATGATGGGCGTAACGCTGGGTCTCTTCATCGGCATGATGCCGGGTCTGGGGTCTGTTAACGGCGTCGCGATCCTGCTGCCGATCACGTTCCTCGTCCCGCCCGCTTCGGCGATCATCTTCCTGGCGGCGATCTATTACGGCGCGATGTATGGGGGGGCGATCAGTTCGATCACCTTGGGGATACCCGGCGCGTCAACCGCGGTGGCGACCACGTTCGACGGCAGGCCGCTGGCGCTCAAGGGAAAGGCGAGTCTCGCTCTCGTGACCGCCGCAATCGCCTCTTTCGTGGGCGGAACGGTATCGATCATCCTGTTCACCTTGTTCGCGCCCATGCTCGCCTCGGTCGCATTGAGCTTCGGGTCACCGGAAATCTTCGCCCTAATGCTGTTGGCATTCGCCACCTTCGTGGGCCTCGGCGGCGACGATATTCCGAAAACAATTCTCTCGATCTGCCTTGGCCTCGTCTTTGCCGCGGTTGGGTTTGACGAGATCACGGGCCGGCCCCGACTGGTGTTCTTCGACATCTCCGGATTCCTGCACGGTATCAACTTCCTCGTCCTCGCCATCGGTGTTTATGGCATCGGAGAGATGCTTTGGACGATCGACACGACACGCGGCAAGATCACGTCGACTGAAGCCAAAATCAGCGTCAAGGGTGTTGTCACCGATACAAAGGAATCCTTTGCCAAGGGCTGGCGGGGCATGTCGATTGGCTCTCTGCTCGGCTTCTTCGTCGGCATCCTCCCGGCTGCGGGCGCGACTCCCGGGTCGTTGATGTCCTACGGTATTGCCAAGCTGACATCGAAGGACCCCGACAGCTACGGCAAGGGCAACCCGGATGGCGTTGCCGCACCGGAAGCCGCCAACAACTCGGCTTCGACCGGCTCCATGCTTCCGATGCTGACACTCGGCATTCCCGGCTCGCCCACCACGGCGATCCTTCTGGGCGGCATGGTGATCTGGGGCCTGACACCCGGCCCGCGGCTCTTTGCAGAGCAGCCGGAATTCGTCTGGGGGCTGATCGGTTCGTTCTATGTCTCGAACCTCGCGGCGCTGGTCATCAACCTGTCGTTCATCCCGCTCTTCATCTGGATGCTGCGGATGCCCTTCACCATCCTTGCTCCGATGATCTTCGTTCTGTCGATTGTCGGCGGCTACGCGGCCACCAACGACATGCACGATGTCTGGCTCATGCTTGGCTTTGGCCTCAGCGCATTCTTCCTGCGCAAGTTCGACTATCCGCTGGCCCCTGCAGTGCTCGCGATTGTTCTCGGGCCGATTGCCGAGCCGACGTTGCGCCAGTCGCTGCTGTTGTCGTCGGGCGATCCGACGATCTTCTTCACGCGGCCGATTGCGGGTCCGATCACGATCATCGCGATCATCCTGATCTTCCTGCCGCTGATCAACCTGATCCGCCGCAAGCTTCGCGGTGCAGAGCCCAGCGGCGCATGATGCCGCATCCGAATTCAGGATGCTTATGAACTAAGCTCAGGGCGGCCGTCAGGGCCGCCCTCATGCTATTGGCCAATGCCTGTCGGGGTGATGAATGTCCAAACCGAAAGAGCAATACGATGCCTGGAACCCGGGCCTGACGTCGGAGATTCCCGGCCGGCTGCTGCCCCAGGTCACGCTATACAGACCCGAAAATTCTGATGTCGATTACACCGGAGCCAAAGAAGCTGCCGATTTCTGCGGGCTGAAGCCACAGGACATGGTGGCCTTCACGGTCAATCGCCTCGTGGTGCATGAAATCCTGATACGGGTGACATCGGATCTCTATGTGCCGGACGGACCGACCTACGAAGAACTCGGGTTGAACCTGCGCGGCATGGCGGCGCGCATTCTGGACCGTCACGCAACGCCCCGGATGCCAGAGCTGGAAAAGGCATTTGGCGACATTCGTTCAGAGGTTCGGTCGCACATCGCTTCGCTTCTGGACCGCGACATCTTCAATCGCGCCGGAAAGCAGGCCGAGCCTGACAGACGACCTTTCCTGTCTCGGCTTCTTGGCAAGGCGGCCCCGGCCCCGACCGACACGACCGCGCCGGAAATCCTTGCGCTGGCGGAATGGAAGGCCCGGTCCGCCGATGCCGCTCCCGCGCTGGAAATCGCTTGCCTGAAGGGGCTGCAGGCCATCGTTGGCGGCATTGTCGGTCAGCGCGGGAGGCTGCTCGCGGACAAGGATCTGATCGTCCGGCTGGCAACGAATTGGGTGTGCAATTCTTACGGCAGCCAGATGCTTGGTGAGCAGATCGCGCCGATCATTGCGGCCGCAGCGAAGGCCGAGGGCTACCGTCTCTTGCCGGTTCAGACCGCGCCCGTGGTGATGAACGTGAAAGGCGCGTCCGGCGCCGGCAAAAGCACGATCCGGCCGCTGCAGCGCGATCTTGCGGAACGTCTTGGCGTGCCTTGGGAAGATTTCGCACTGGTCAGCCCGGATTACTGGCGCAAGTTTCTCCTGGACTATGAAAGTCTTGGGGAAGACTACAAATACGCGGCGATGCTGACCGGCCAGGAACTGGAGATCATCGACAAGAAACTTGACCGGTACATGGAAGAAAAGGCCGGTCGCGGAGAGATGCCGCACCTTCTGATCGACCGGTTCCGATTTGACAGTTTCGTTCTCTCGCCCTCACAGCAGGCTGACGGGCGGCTGCTGAGCCGTTTCGGCGACAGGGTTTTCATGTTCTTCATGATCACGCCACCGCCTGAAACGGTGGAACGCGCATGGAAGCGCGGCATCGCGACCGGGCGCTACAAGGCGGTCGACGATCTGCTTTATCACAACATTGAGGCTTATACCGGCATGCCGCAGCTGTTCTTCACATGGGCGAACAAGCAGCGACAGAAAATTCATTTCGAATTTCTCGACAATGACGTGCCCTACGGCGAACGCCCCAAGACGGCGGCGTTCGGGTGGAACGGAAAACTGATCGTGCTGGACATGGATTGCATGCGGCGGCTGGATCGCTACCGCCGCATCAATATCGAGGCCCGCCGCCCAGAGGAGGTCTTTCTGATCTCCGAAGATACGGGCGACGACATTCTGACGGACTGCATCGGGAAGATCGCAGAGGTGACCTTCGTCGATCCGAAATCGCTGAAGATTGTCGGCCAGACCCATGATGGCAAATGCACATGGCAGGATGACGCCTTCTTTGCAAAGGCCGGGCTTGCCGATGCCATCGGCACCGAAGAGGGCAGCGGCGACGTTCCGGTGCCTCTTGATGTCGAGACTGAAAAGCAGTTCACCGTCGGGGTCTGGGGGCCTGCTTGACTTCCGCTACGTGCGGGGGGCCAAAAGGATCTTGCCGCGATGGGCGGCCTTTTCCATCATTTCATGGGCGGCAGCCGCCTCGCTGAACGCAAAGACCTTGTGGGTCTGTGTCTTGAGCCGCCCGTCGGCGAACATCGGCCAGACCTTGGCGCGCAAATCGGCCGCAATCGCGGATTTGAATGTCTCGGGCCGGGACCGCAGGGTCGAGCCGGTATAGACAAGCCGTTTCAGCATGATCGGCATCAGGTTGATCTCGACCTTCGATCCGGCGTTGAAGGCCAGTTGCACGATCCGTGCATCGGCGCTTGCCGCCTTGATGTTTCGCTCGACATAGTCGCCGCCGATTATGTCAAGGATCAGGTTCGCGCCGCCGGCGTCACGGACGATTTCGACGAAATCCTCTTCCTTGAAGTTTATCGCCCGTTCCGCTCCAAGCCTTTCGGCATAGGCGCAGTCGCCCGCCGAGGCGCAGGTCGTGAAAACCCGCATTCCAAGCTGGTGACCAAGCTGAATCGCCGTTGAACCGATGCCACCCGCGCCGCCATGCACCAACAGAACCTGACCCGCTTCGATCTTCTGACCGAAGAAGAGGTTGCTCCAGACTGTGAAATAGGTCTCGCACAAGCCCGCCGCGTCGACCTCGGACACGCCCTCGGGGATCGGCAGGCAATGGCTGGCGTCAATCGCAACGTATTCGGCATAGCCGCCACCATTCGTGAGCGCGCAGATCCGGTCGCCCACAGCCCAGCCGCTGACATCTGCGGCAGTGGCGACGATCTCTCCTGAAACCTCAAGCCCAAGAAGGTCCGATGCGCCTTTCGGCGGCGGGTAATGCCCGCGCCGCTGCACCAGATCGGGTCCATTCACACCGGCCGCTGTGACCTTGACCAGAACCTCTCCGTCGCGGAGTTCTGGCAGCGGCCGCTCACCGGGGACCAGAACATCAGGCTTGCCGAATTCACGTATCTCGATTGTCTTCATCTTGGCTGGCGGCATTCTGATCCCCGGGGCGAATTAACTGGAAGATTTTTCAGGCAAATCCTATTCTTGTTCGAAATTATTTGCCGCCGCCGCGAATGGCAAACAGAAAGCCGGAAAGACTGATGGCAGATATCCGCGACCTCCAGCTGCTCGTTTCTCTCTCGCGCCACAAGCATTTTTCGCGGGCCGCTGACGACTGCGGGATTTCGCAGCCCGCATTCTCTGCCCGCATCCGCAAGATGGAGGAAGGCTTTGCCCTTCCCCTCGTGCGACGCGGCAACAAATTTCAGGGGTTCACCCGCGAAGGCGAAGTCGTCCTGAAATGGGCGCGAAAGCTTCTGGGCGATGTCGAGGGCATGCGGCAGGAGATCGACGCGCTGAACAGCAATCTGAGTGGAAAACTCTCGGTCGGCGTGATTCCCACCGCCCTTCCATTCGCCGCGCGGGTGTCGTCGCAACTGCGGGTCCAGCATCCGAACCTTTCCATCGAGATCCACTCGCTCGCGACCCGCCAGATCGAAATCCGGCTCAACGATTTTTCACTCGACGCCGGGATCATGTATTTCGACGATGCCGATCCCGAGACGACTGAAAGGCTCTACGATGAAAGCTACGCCCTGATCGTGCCCAAGGCGCTGGCCCCGCGCGGCAGCGGGCAGGCGACATGGGCAGAGGCGGCGCGGCTTCCATTGTGCCTTCTGACCCGCGACATGCGAAACCGGCAGTTGCTGGACGATGTCTTCAAGGAAATCGACGAGATTCCGACGATCGTCATGGAGGCCAGCGATTTCACCGCCGTTCTTGCGCAGGTCGCCAGTGGAACTGCCGCGACCATTGCCCCCCGGCATGTTGCCGAAACCTTCCTTGCACCCGGAACGACCGTGCAGCTTTCGCTGGTCGAACCCGCTGTCAGCCATTCGATCGGGCTCTCGATCAAAGAGCAGTCGCCACCGCTTCCGATGGTCCAGGCCCTTCGCAAGGCCACGCGCGCGGCGCTATAACCAATACAAATGATGCGTTCCAATAGCTCTATTGGAAATTATAACCGTTTCTTGCGATAAATGAGCGACCATCAGGGAGAGGTCCTCATGAACGTTCAGAATACGAAACCCGGGGTCTGGAAATCCGGCAAGGGCAAGGGGCGGCATACGCCCAAGGGCCGTCAGTATGATGACGCCGCGCTGGCCGAAGTTCGGGACTTGCTGGGCGAAGCCCCGCGCCGCAGTGATCTGCTGATTGAGCACCTTCACCGCATTCAGGACCGCTACGGTTGCCTTGCTTCATCGCATCTTCGCGCCCTTGCTGAAGAAATGCGTCTGTCTCAGGCCGAGGTTTACGAGGTCGCAACGTTCTATTCCCATTTCGATGTGGTCAAGGAAGGCGAAGCGCCGCCCCCTGACCTGACCATCCGTGTCTGCGACAGCCTGTCGTGCGAACTGGCCGGTGCTCAGCAGCTTCTGTCCGCTCTTGAAGCGGGCATGGATCCCGAAAAGGTGCGTGTCCTCCGCGCACCTTGCATGGGGCGCTGCGACACCGCGCCGGTTCTTGAAATCGGCCACAACCACATCGACCATGCGACACCGGAAAAAGTTCTGGCCGCGATCAAGGCCGGTGACACCCATGCCCATGTGCCAGAGTATCAGGACTTCGCGACCTACAAGGCGGGCGGTGGCTACAAGGTGCTGGCAGAGTTGCGCGATGGCGTGGCGACGCCGGAAGAGATTCAGGACCGGGTCCTTGCATCCGGCCTGCGGGGTCTCGGAGGGGCAGGCTTTCCCTCGGGGCGCAAATGGTCTTTCGTACGTGCCGAAAAGGGGCCGCGCTATCTGGCGGTCAACGGCGACGAGGGCGAACCGGGAACCTTCAAGGACCGTTACTACCTTGAAAGGACGCCGCATCTTTTCCTTGAAGGCATGCTGATCGCAGCATGGGCGGTCGAGGCGGAAAAGTGCTTCATCTACATGCGCGACGAATATCCCGCCGTGCTCAAGATCCTTGCCACCGAAATCGCGGAACTGGAAATGGCCGGGATCATCGCGCCCGGCTACGTCGATCTGCGCCGCGGAGCGGGCGCCTATATCTGCGGCGAGGAAAGCGCGATGATCGAGTCGATTGAGGGCAAGCGTGGCCTGCCGCGCCACCGCCCCCCGTTCGTGGCGCAGGTTGGCATCTTCGATCGCCCGACCTTGGTTCACAACGTCGAAACGCTCTATTGGGTCACAAAGGTCTGCCGCGAAGGGCCCGAGGTGCTTTCGTCCACCGAAAAGAACGGCCGGAAGGGGCTGCGATCCTACTCGGTCTCGGGCCGCGTCAAATCGCCCGGCGTGCATCTCTTGCCCGCCGGTTCGACCATCATGGACATTATCGAGGCTGCCGGCGGCATGCTGGATGGCCACAGCTTCAAGGCGTATCAACCCGGCGGCCCGTCTGCCGGTCTCCTGCCTGCCAGCATGAACGACATCCCGATGGATTTCGACACGCTGCAACCGCACGGCAGTTTCATCGGGTCCGCCGCGATCGTTATCCTGTCCGACAAGGACCGCGCACGCGACGCCGCGCTGAACATGCTGCGTTTCTTCGAGGATGAAAGCTGCGGCCAGTGCACCCCCTGCCGGGTCGGTTGCGAAAAGGCGGTCAAGCTGATGCAGGCCGACAGATGGGACCAGCCGCTGCTGGAAGACCTGTGCAAGGTCATGGTCGACGCCTCGATCTGCGGTCTCGGGCAGGCGGCGCCAAACCCGATCCTGCTGACCATGAAACATTTCGCGGATGAGGTGTAAGCCATGAGCAAGACAATCAAGTTCTCGCTGGACGGAAAAGACGTCACCGCCGAGGCGGGCGAAACCATCTGGCAAGTCGCCAAACGCGAAGGCACCACGATTCCGCATCTCTGCCACAAGGATTCCCCCGGCTATCGGTCCGACGGTAACTGCCGCGCCTGCATGGTCGAGATCGACGGCGAGCGTGTGCTTGCGGCCTCCTGCGTCCGGACGCCGTCCGAAGGCATGGTGGTCAAATCCCAATCCGCCCGAGCCAAGACCGCCCGCAAGATGGTTGTCGAGATGCTGGTCGCCGACCAGCCGCCAAAGGAAGAGGCCCATGACAGCGCCTCGCATTTCTGGGACATGGCCGACGCGCAAGGTGTGACCGGCAGCCGCTTCCCGAAGATCGAGAAAGAACGCGTCCCGCTCCTGGATGCCTCGCATCTCGCGATGTCTGTCAACCTTGACGCCTGCATCCAGTGCAACCTGTGCGTCCGCGCCTGCCGTGAAGTGCAGGTCAACGATGTCATCGGCATGTCCGGCCGTGGCCACGACAGCAAGATCACCTTCGATTTTGACGATCCGATGGGCGAATCGACCTGTGTCGCCTGTGGTGAATGTGTACAGGCCTGTCCGACCGGTGCCCTGATGCCGGCCACGGTGCTCGACGATGCCGGGCATGGGTCCAGCAAGGATTTCGACCGTGAAGTCGAAAGCGTCTGCCCGTTCTGCGGCGTGGGCTGCCAGTTGTCCTTCAAGATCAAGGACGACAAGATTGCATGGGTCGATGGTGTCGATGGTCCGGCCAATGAAAATCGGCTGTGCGTCAAGGGACGCTTCGGGTTCGACTACATCCACCACCCGCACCGGCTCACAAAGCCGCTGATCCGGCGCGATGATGCGCCGGCCAAGGGGCTGAATGTCGATCCGGCAAACCTGATGACCCATTTCCGCGAAGCGAGCTGGGAAGAAGCTCTGGATGTCGCCGCGAACGGGATGAAGGGTCGGGGCCGGGAAATCGCCGGCTTCGGTTCCGCCAAATGTTCGAACGAAGAAGCCTATCTGTTCCAGAAGCTCATTCGTCAGGCCTTCCTGCACAACAACGTCGATCACTGCACCCGGCTTTGTCATGCATCCTCGGTAGCGGCGCTGCTGGAAAACGTCGGATCGGGCGCGGTCACCGCGACATTCAACGAGATCGAGAATGCGGACGTCGCCATCGTCATCGGTGCGAACCCGACCGAAAACCACCCCGTCGCTGCGACTTATTTCAAGCAGTTCGCCAAGCGCGGCGGCAAGCTGATCGTCATGGACCCGCGCGGCACAGGCATGAAGCGGCACGCCACGCACATGCTCCAGTTCCGCCCGGGCACCGATGTGGCAATGCTGAACGCGATCATGAATGTGATCGTCGAAGAACGGCTCTACGACGAACAATACATCGCCGGCTTCACCGAGAACTGGGACGCGATGAAGGAACATCTGAAAGGCTTCACGCCCGAAAAGATGGAACCGCTCTGCGGCATCAAGGCGGAAACGCTGCGCGCCGTCGCGCGCGATTTTGCAGGCGCGAAGGCCGGTATGATCTTCTGGGGCATGGGCGTGTCGCAGCATATTCACGGCACCGACAATTCACGCTGCCTGATCTCACTCGCCCTGATGACCGGACAGGTCGGGCGGCCCGGCGCCGGCCTCCACCCCCTGCGCGGCCAGAACAACGTTCAGGGCGCCTCCGATGCCGGCCTGATCCCGATGTTCCTGCCCGACTACCAGACGGTCACCGACGACGGCGTTCGCAAGGCCTTCACCGAAGTCTGGGGGTCCGGCGATTTCTCGAATGAAAAGGGTCTGACGGTTGTCGAGATCATGGATGCGATCCATGCCGGCGACATCAAGGGCATGTATATTCTCGGTGAAAACCCGGCGATGTCGGACCCCGATGTCGAACATGCCCGAGACGCCCTGGCGAAACTCGACCACCTTGTGGTGCAGGACATCTTCCTGACCGAAACCGCGAACTACGCCGATGTGGTGCTGCCGTCCTCGGCCTGGCCGGAAAAGACCGGCACGGTCACGAATACCAACCGCCAGGTGCAGATGGGCCGCCCTGCCGTGCCGCCTCCGGGCGACGCGCGCGAGGATTGGTGGATCACCAATGAACTGGCCAAGCGACTTGACCTGAATTGGGATTACACACACCCCAGCCAGGTGTTCGCCGAGATGAAGCTCAACATGAAGAGCTTCGACAACATCACCTGGGAGCGCTTGGAAAAAGCTGCCGTGACCTATCCCAGCCTGACCCCCGACGACCCCGGACAGGCGATCGTTTTCGCGGAAGGTTTCCCGCGTCCGAACGGTCGCGCGCGGTTCACACCGGCGCAGGTCACCGCGCCCGCCGAGACGCCCGATGCCGACTATCCGATGATCCTGACGACCGGGCGTCAGCTGGAACATTGGCATACCGGATCGATGACCCGCCGGGCCAGTGTTCTGGACTGGGCGGAGCCAGAGGCGAATGCCTCGCTGCACCCCAAGACGCTCCGGAAACTGGGCGTCGAACCCGGTGGGATGATCACGCTTGAGACGCGCCGCGGTTCAATACGGATCATGGCCCGTGCGGACCGCGCCGTGTCAGAGGATATGGTGTTCCTGCCCTTTGCCTATGTCGAAGCGGCGGCGAACATTCTGACCAACCCGGCGCTCGACCCTTTCGGCAAGATCCCCGAGTTCAAGTTCTCTGCCTGTCGGGTATCAGCCGCACCCGCCGAAACGGTTCACGCGGCCGAATAGCAGCGGTCAGGCACCACAAAAGGAAACGCTGCCCCTCGGGGCAGCGTTTCATTCATTCGCACGGATATTTCCGAGAATTCCGGTTTCAGAGTTCTTCTTCCGGGGCCTTGTGGTCGGTCGGCCGGGTCCGACCGAGGTAGAAACGGACATCGAATGCGCCGCGCCGCAGGCTTAGCCTGTACTCCGGCATCGAACGGTTCTCGGCCCGGGCGGCTTCCCGAAACAGTGCCGCGATCTGGGTCTGGGCTGCAATCACCTTTGCGGGATCGTCTTGCCCGACCGTGTGGTCGGGCACGATATTCTCGACGACGAACTCGTCCTTGCTCAAGCTCTTGCAGTGCCGGATCGCCTGGGCAAAACCATTGCGGATTGTATCGGGCGACGCGTCCCTGATCTTGCTCCAATCGACAAGAATTTCGTGGCGGGTTCTTTCAAGCTGCCAATTTTCTGAAGACGGCATTCTAGCCTCGGTTTTGGGTGTCCGCCGTTTCGGCGCCAGCAATTCGTTACGGGCGATCAATCCGCCGCTCCGTGCCGTGGTCATTTCGATGGTCGCCATGCTGTTCACTTTGAAACACTCCCCGTTGCCATTTGGCCAAACTCAGTGTCGTTGCGTGTCTTTTTCCGGCCTCTTAACTCTGGGTATTCGGTCCGGAACACCTTCACCGTGTTGGCAAATACGCGGCTTGATAAGACTCTAAATTGAAAAGGAGCGTTCACTCTGGGGAAACAATCGTACTTATTTCTGCCACAATCTCTGAATCTCGGAAGTTATTGGTATTTCTTCTGACACATTGTTGCCTCAATTCAGGTTTGCCCGTCGCAATTTAGCCGGATTGGGTGCTGCAAAGTCGCCTGTTTATGGAGCACCTGACCTTTTAGACAGGTTGTTCAGGGGAGATTTTTCGAGATTCCCGCAGGAAATTGCGAATCGGCGGGTCTCAGCCTGTGCGATTCTCAATCAGTCGAAACACCAGCGGCGCGCCGAAGATCACGACAGTGATGCGCGCCATGTGGCTGATCGAGACATAGGCGATGTCCTGACCCATCGCCAATGCCAGCAGGCTCATCTCGGTCAGGCCGCCGGGTGAATAGGCAAGAAAGGCTTGCCGCAGGTCGGTGCCGGTCAAACGCGCCAGCGCTTCGGCAAAGCCGACCGCGACCAGAAGCATAAGCGTCGAAGATCCCGCGCCCAGCACCAGATCGCGCCCGATATCTCGCAATTCGGTCCCTGCGAACCGGCAGCCGATGACAGTCCCAAGAACAATCTGCGAGCTGATGATCAGTATCGTCGGCGGCGGCACCGCGACCACGCCGGCGACATGCGCCGCGCCGCTCAGCAACATCGGGCCAAGCATCGGTGCGGCGGGCAATCGCAGCCATCTTCCAAGCGGGACTCCGGCCAGCGCCGCACCGATCAGCCACGCCGCATCCTGAAGACCCAGCACGTCGATGCCCACATAGGGGCGGGATTGCCGGTTCGATGCGACGCCAAGAACCAGGCCGAAGAACAGCACGACAAAGACGATGACCACGAGAATGCGAACGGCATGCGCCAGCGCGATGCGGCGTTCATCACCCCCGGCCGCCGAGCCCAGGATCACCATATCGTTCAACCCGCCCGGCATGGCGGAAAAGAACGCGGTCACCGGATCAAAGCCGCCGACGCGACGGTAGAACTGATAGGACACGGCACCTGCCGTCGCCAGAAACGGTGCCAGCAGCAGCATGGACGGCCACCAGTGCACGGCTTGCATCAGCACCTCGTGGTTCAGCGCCGATCCCAGCATCACGCCGATGATCGGAATGACGATCGGGCGCAGCCGCATCGGTGCCGAAACCGGAGCGCGGGCTATCGCGGCAAGCGTGTTGCCGATCATCGGGCCCAGCATCCAGGGCAGGGGCACGCCAAGCCGGTTGGCAAGCACGCCGCTGCCGATGCCGATGCACAGCGCAAGCATCGGTCCCCGCCAGTCTGCGAAAGAAATTTTCCAGCTCATCTTGTCTGATTAGCGCCGCCACGCGGCAGCCGCGACCCCGAAAATCCCACCCTGTGCCGCTTGCTGGGACTTTCCGCTGAAGTTTCCGGAAATCGGGGGGTCCGGACCCCGTCAGTCTCGCTGGCCGATGTGCATTTCACCCCGAGCTTCGGCCAGCGCGACCTGTCTCTGCCGCTCGCGAAACCGCGCCTTGTCCTCGGCGCTGGTCTCTGAAACGCAGTGATGGCAGGACACGCCATGTTCGTACTCGGGCCGCGCCTTGTCCTCGGGCAGGATCGGGCGGCGGCAGGCGTAGCACAATTCATGTGGTCCCTCGACCAGCCCGTGTCCGACCGAAACGCGGCCGTCGAACACGAAACATTCGCCATTCCAGCGGCTTTCGTCCTCGGGCACGACCTCGAGGTATTTAAGAATGCCGCCCTTGAGGTGATAGACATCCTCGACCCCCTGACCCAGCAGGTAGTTGGTCGATTTCTCACAGCGAATGCCGCCGGTGCAGAACATGGCGATCCGCTTGTTGTGAAACCGGGCTTTGTTGGCCTCCCACCAGGCCGGGAACTCACCGAAACTCCGGGTGACGGGATCGATGGCGCCCTCGAACGTACCGATGGCGACCTCGTAATCGTTGCGGGTGTCGATCACCGCCACATCCGGCGCTTCGATCAATGCGTTCCAGTCTGCCGCATCCACGTAATGGCCGACGCGCGCGCGCGGATCGACGTCCGGCTGACCCATCGTCACGATCTCGCGCTTCAACCGCACCTTCATCCGGTTGAACGGCATCTGGTCGGCGCTGCTTTCCTTCCATTCCAGATCGGCACAGCCGGGCAGGGCGCGGATATGCTTCAGAACGGCGTCTATCCCGGCGCGGGGGCCGGCGATCGTGCCGTTGATCCCTTCGCGCGCCAGCAGCAGCGTGCCCTTGACTCGTTCTTTCAGGCACAGGTCCAGCAGCGGTTCCCGCAAGGCGGCGGGTTCCGGGAAGCGCGTGAAGTGATAGAGGGCCGCAATGGTAAACATGGCGCGCGGAATACGGCAAAGGGCAGGGGGAGGGCAAGGGGCCCGGTTGACGCGGGCGAGGGGGCGACTTACCCAAGTGATAGCGCAGCCGGAGCCAGAAGATGCAGAATGCCAGTCATGCCCTCGTCGTCATTGATGTCCAGAATGATTTCTGCCCCGGCGGGCGGCTGGCGGTGAACGATGGCGACAAGATCGTGCCCGGCATCAACGCGCTGATGAAAGACTTCCAGACCGTCATCCTGACGCAGGACTGGCACCCCGCTGACCATTCTTCATTTGCCAGCCAGCATGATGGCGGGACCGCGTTCAGCGTCATCCAGATGGCCTACGGGCCGCAGGTGCTGTGGCCGGACCACTGCATTCAGGGGTCGCATGGCGCCGCTTTGCACAAGGATCTGAACACGGATCCCGCGAACCTGATCATCCGCAAGGGTTTCCGCCGCCAGATCGACAGCTACTCTGCGTTTTTCGAGAATGACCACGTAACATCGACCGGGCTGCACGGCTATTGCTCCGAACGCGGCATCGACCGGTTGACCATGGTCGGCCTCGCCACCGATTTCTGCGTGCAGTATTCCGCGCTCGATGCGGCAGGTCTGGGCTACAAGGTCAACGTGCGTGAAGATCTGTGCAGGGCCATCGATCTTGACGGGTCACTCGATGCAGCGCGCAAGGCCATGCGGACGGCAGGGGTCGGACTCGACTGACCTTCGCGCAAGCCCGAACTTGCCTTTTCCACCAGCGACCGATTAACTCCTTCAGGCCGCAGCCGGAGCATGAAATGGTCGATATTGCTACCCGTGTCTATAACCACAAGTGGAAGATCGACCCGATTGTCAGGTCTCTGATCGACACCGATTTCTACAAGCTGCTGATGTGCCAGTCGGTGTTCCGCAACAAGCCGGACACGAATGTCACCTTCAGCCTGATCAACCGGACCAAGACAGTCAGGATCGCCGAATTGATCGACGAAGGCGAATTGCGCGAGCAACTCGACCACGTGCGATCGCTTTCGTTGGCGCGGGGAGAGAGCACATGGCTGCGTGGCAATACCTTCTACGGCAAGCGCCAGATGTTCCGACCGGACTTCATGGAATGGTTCGAAAATCTCCGCCTGCCGCCCTATCACCTCGAAAAGCGTGACGGCCAATACGAACTGACCTTCGAAGGGAAATGGCCCGAGGTCATGATGTGGGAAATTCCTGCCCTCGCCGTGATCATGGAACTGCGTTCCCGTGCGGTTCTGGGCGGCATGGGCCGGTTCGAACTGCAAGTGCTCTATGCCCGCGCAATGACCAAGCTCTGGGAAAAGGTCGAGGATTTACGCGATCTCAAGGATCTCAGGCTCGCCGATTTCGGAACCCGCCGCCGCCACTCGTTCCTTTGGCAGGATTGGTGCGTTCAGGCGATGATGGAAGGCTTGGGCGACAAATTCGTAGGCACTTCGAACTGCCTGATCGCCATGCGGCAGGACATCGAAGCGATCGGCACCAATGCGCATGAATTGCCGATGGTTTATGCGGCACTTGCCGATACCGACGAGGAACTCGCCCGCGCGCCCTATGACGTTCTGGCCGACTGGCACGAGGAACATGACGGAAACCTGCGTGTCATTCTGCCTGACACCTATGGCACCCAGGGATTTCTGGACAATGCACCGGACTGGCTGGCGGGCTGGACCGGGATTCGCATCGACAGCGGCGACCCGGCGACCGGCGCGGAAATCGCGATCAACTGGTGGAAGTCCCGAGGCGAGGACCCCCGCAAGAAGCTCGTCATCTTCTCCGACGGTCTCGACGTTGAAAAGATCATTGCGCTGCAAAAGCAATTCGTCGGCCGGGTTCGCGTTTCCTTCGGTTGGGGCACATTGCTGACCAATGATTTCCGCGGACTCGTCCCCGGAGACGCCCTTGCGCCGTTCTCACTGGTCTGCAAAGCCATCAGCGCGAATGGTCGGCCAACAGTAAAACTCTCTGACAACCCCAACAAGGCCATGGGACCGAAAGACCAGATAGAACGCTACAAGCGCGTGTTCGGCGTGGGCCAGCAAGAAAGGCTGGACGTGGTGGTCTGAGCTGGCGCGTCAAGAGACTGCGCGGCATTTCCCCGATCCGGCGCAAGGCACCGAAAGCTTGAATTGACTTCTGTCAACGGCACTGTGGCCTGCATCCGGTAGGCTTCCGAAAGCTCTCATGTACCGAAAGGGCCAATGCCGAATGGACAGGCTTTCAGTGTTCCTCGCGCTAAACGGTGCAGCGGTTCTTGTTGTCAGCATGCTGGCGGGCATCACCTTGCGAAACGCTCTCATGCAGAACGGCCGGTCCGCCGACTGGCACCTGATCCACGCCGGGGGAACGTCGCGGGGGGTTATGCTGCTGGCTTTGGCGGCGACAATAAAACTGGCGGTCTTGTCGGAACCCCAACTCTGGGCATCCGCTATTCTGATCATCTTCTTCGTCTGGACATCGGTTCTGGCAATGCTGATCCGGGCAATAAGCGGTGACCCGGGTTTTGACTATTCAGGCAATACAGCGAACAAGGCGATATTCCTGCTCTATGCTTCGGGCACGGTCACCGTCTTTATCGGATTTGGCTGGTTCATGATCGGCCTCGGTCTGGCTTTCTTTGCGACCTAGGCACTGGCCGACATGCAGGGGCTGCGGACGGCAATCCTGCCGAGGTCAGCGAACCGACCGAAAGGGTGAAATGGCACGGCGGAACATGAAATGCTGCAAGCCGACATTGTCCTGACGGACTATCTGCTCGCGGTCGAGTGCTTCCTTTTCGCGGCTCTCCTGTTGCGCCGCGGTGGGTCCTTCGGGCGGGTCGAGACAGCCTTCGCCATGACCTTCGCCGCGCTCGGCCTCGCGGCTCTCTTTGGCGGAACATGGCATGGCTTCTTTTCAGACGCGGAATCGAATTTAGGCACGACGCTCTGGACAGCGACGCTGATTTCGTTGGGGCTGACGGCGGCACTGCTCTGGCGGCTTGCGGCGATCCTCGTACCGATCCGAATCTGGTCACAAATCTTCGGCGCGATTGCCATCGCCCAATCGCTTGTCTACGTCGCCCTGCTCTTTCAGACCGACCGATTTGCTCTCGGCAGTCTCAGCCTCGTGCCACCGCTCTGCGCGATGATCGTCCTCTATCTGAACCGATACCGGAAGACCGCTCAGGCAGGATTGCTAGCGGGTCTCGTTGGCTTTCTGCTGATCCCGGCGGCTGGCGCGATACTGTACTGGGAACTGACCATCGCGCCGTTGTCGCCAATCGCACTCTATCACGTGGTGCAGGTGGTCGCCTTCTGGCTGGTTTTTGTCAGTATCCCGTCTATCACCGGACAACCGGAATAGCCCCGCGGCACCACTTGCGCTTCTTCTTGGGCGTCTTGCCGCTTTTCGGTGATATTCTCCTTCGTCCAGCTTGTCGGAATGCCAAGCGGATAAAGGATCATGAAGACCAGCAGCGCGACCTGAAGCCATGTTGCCGGCTGTGGATCGGGATGGCGCTTGGCTGGGACTGAGCGCGGGAATTTGAGCATGACAATCAGCATCAGCAACCCCACAACAGCCATTGCCAGATTGAACACCTGCCCGGTGCCGATTCCAAGCCAAGCCGCTTCATAGTCTCGCAAGAGATCGACGGCGAACCGCAGCCCGGCATAGAGAAAGAGAAACAGCGATGTCACAACGCCCCGGCCCGGCGGCCACCGGTAGATCGCCCAGATCAAGATAGGCAGGATGAAAAAGTTCTTGGCGCTTTCATACAAGGCGACAGGATGACGGGCACCATCGAGGTCAGGGTAGATGAAACCCCACGGAAGGTCCGTCACGGAACCGACCACGCCACCTTCGATGAAATTCCCCAGCCGACCCACTGCCAGAAGAAACACACCCGGCACGACGATTTCATCAAGAAGTGCAAGCAGAGACAGCCCCTTGAGCCGGGCAAAGGTGACGGTTGCCAGCAAGCCACCCAGCAGGACCCCATGCGACGCCATTCCGCCGCGCCACCAGTTCAGCGCCGCAAGCGGTCTTTCCCGGTAGAATTCCAATTCATAGACCAGAATATCGAATATGCGCCCGCCGACCATGACGCCGGCGGCGAACAGGATCGTCAGCGCGAATACCTCCCGGTTGCTCAGGCCGCAGGCCCTACGCCGATACCAGAACCACAGGAATACGCCGGCAAAACCAAAAGAATAGACCGCTCCGTACCAGTAGGCGCCGCCCAACGGCGTCGTAAAGATCGCCGGATCGAAATCATGTATCATACCGTTCCTCCCCCAGTAGATACCTTAAGTCTGCTCCCGGTTTGGGCCTGCGGCATTGATTCAGCGCAATCAGTGCGGCCCAGTGCGTGAGCTAGAATAAGTGGGGGGTTGATTTTCCAGCAGCAAACTAAGCGATTTTATTGTGGTGCATTTGCCCGGTTCGGGCGGCGTATTGCGGCAATCATGCCGTTCGCGCGTACCATGCGACGACGGCAGGAAGGTTGCGAACCGCTTCGGCGAGCGCCTTGAGCTTGGGATAGGCGTCGAATATCTCGCGCGGGATATCCTCAACGCCGCCGCTGCTGATCCAGCGTTCGACCATGTAAAGCTTGATATCGACGACGTTCGGCTTGTCCCCGTCGACAAACGGCCCGGCACCCAGCTGACGCTCGACGCAACGCGCCCATTGCGGGATATAGTCGCTGGCCAGCTGCTGCCTGGCAGCTTTCTTCTGACCGGGATCCTCAATCCGCATCGTAGGCGAGATCCGATGGCGCAGGTCCTCGGCGAACTCCATCAGCGCATCGTGGCGCGCAGCTTTGACCGCATCCTCAGGATGTAAACCGTGCTGGCGTCCGATCATCCGCAGAATCGCGTTGGACTGCCCGAAAACGCCCAGACCATCGACTTCAAGCGTCGGAAGCGAAGCAAAAGGCAGATCCGGTTTCAGCGCCGCGAATTCCGCGCCGCTGATCCGGTTGTCGTCAAACGCAATGCCCGCAATCGTCAGCGCAAGCCGGATTTCTTCGCCCCGGCTCCCTGCGAAATCGAAATATGTGACTGTCAGCTTGGCCATCTCTTGAACCCACCCTGTCAGAGCGTCAGTGCTCCCGCCGCGACGCTATTCGGGTTTCAGCGCCGCAGCCACAGCCGAATTTGCCGGACACGAAATCGTTAATGCAGGCGGGCCTGAACCAGGTAAGCCTGGACGGTCTCCTCACCCAGCGCCCGCAACGCTTCCAGCCGGTGCAGGCCTTCGATCAGCACGTATTTGTCACCATCGGGACGCACACGGATCGGGGTGGTCTGGCCATTCAGCAACATGTCTTCGGCAATCTTCTGAACTTTGTCAGCGTCAAGCGTCTTGACCCGCTTGACCGGCACTCTGACATCTTCAATCGGGACAGGTTGTTTTTTCAGCATGGGCCAATTCTGCACGTGTTGGTTGCGCTGCGCCAGCGCTGAATCGGCTAAAGCGAAAGGAACCGTTCCGCGGCACGCAGCGCCCGGCCGGTATAAAGCGGCACCTTCGGGTGGTCCGGCGCAATACGGGGCATCGTCCAGCCCAGAGAACTGAACGCGCGCAGCATTTCGAACAGTGGGAAAAGCCCGCGCGAGGTATTGCTGAGCGGCCGCTGTGCCGCATAGCCGCGCAACAGGCCATCCACGATTGCGCCGTAGGTGTCATCATCGACAGACTGGGTGACGGCGCTCGCCAGATCATACATCCGGTAACCAAAGCCGGAATCATCAAAGTCGATCAGCGTCAGCCCGTCGTCGCAGCGAAACACGTTTTCCCGCAATGCATCGGCATGGATCAGCCCGGTATCGGCTTCGGCGTCATAATCGTGCAGAACCGACCGCGCCCGGTCCCGGGCGTTGCGCAGTAACGCGACCTCGGCCGCCGAAAGGCCCGGCACTTCCCAGTAACGGCCCCACAAGGGCGTCTCGCCCGTAAGCCCGTCGCGGTCCCAGAATGGCCGGGCAAAGCCCCCTGGCAGATCCAGCGTGTCGGTCACGTTGTGCAACCGGGCCAGCAATCCGCCGACCTCGGCATAAAGCGCGGCGTGATCCGCCGCTGTCCCGGCCAGCGGCACCCCGACCGCCCCGATCGGCGCGCCCTCGATCCAGTCGATGACGGTGACCATCTGGTCGCCAAGACGCGCGATCAGTTCGCCGCCCAGTCCCCGGACGGGCCGCGGCGCGGCGAACCCGCGGTCGGCAAGCGCCTCTGTCCAGACCAGTTCAGACCAGATCTCGGCCTCGCTCCGGTAACCCGGGCGGTGCAGCCGCAACGCGGCGCGGCCACCGGCAAGCATCACTTCGTAAACCGCGTTCTCGCGATGCGAAATCAGCCGTGGCGGGATATCGGACCCGCCCCAAACCGCCAGCGCGTCTTGCAGGGCGGCTTGATTCATACCGGCGTCGCCTTCAGCACCCGTTGCAGGGCGTGCAGTGCAAAATCGGCATTGGCGCGCGAAAACGGCATCGGCGGGCGAAGTTTCAGCACATTGCCGTGCCGCCCCAGACGGTTCAGCAACACACCCTCTTCGCGCATCGCCTCGACAACCCGCCCGGTGAACTCGCCAGCCGGCACATCACCTTTCATGAACTCGACCCCGAAGAACAGCCCGGTTCCGCGCGCTTCTGCAATTAACGGATGTTTCAGCTGCTTGAGACCTTTCAGCAGGTAGGCGCCGACCTCCTTGGCATTCTGAACCAGCCCCTCCTCGTCGATGACCTGCAACACCGCCATTGCCGCCGCCGCCGACACCGGGTTACCTCCGAAGGTGTTGAAATAGCCAAAACTTTCGCGGAACGTCTCCATCACGTCAGGACGGGTGACCACAGCGGCCACCGGGTGGCCGTTGCCCATCGGTTTGCCAAGCGTCACCACATCGGGCGTGAACCCCATCAACTGATGGCCCCACCAATGCGATCCGACGCGGCCAAACCCCGGCTGAACCTCATCGCACAGAACCAGCCCGCGGGCCCTGCGGATCACGCCAAGCGTCGGTTCAAGGAAGTTTTTCGGCAGCGCCGGCAAACCTTCGTTTGCAAAGACCGGACACAGCATCATGCCGGAAAATCCGAAACCCGATTCCTCCAGTTCCACGATCGCCCGACCTACGTTCAGCGCGAAAGCCTCGGCCTGCCGCTCGATCGACCCTCCGACGGGGTGTACAGAATCCGGCGCAGGCACCAACCGGACATGGCCAGCCCGCCCGCCGATCGGCGGACGCCGCGTGGAAAGCTGGCTGACTGCCGAGGTGTTGCCGTGATAGGTGTTGTCGGTCGCGATGATCCCGCTCTTGCCGGTCATCGCCTGCGCCATGCGCAGCGCGATGTCATTCGCCTCTGATCCGGTGCAGACCATGATCGCCTGGCTCAACCCCTGCCCAAGCTTCCTGGTCAGCGCCTCGACATAGTCCAGAATACCTTCATGCAGGTAGCGCGTATGGGTGTTCAGGATCGCAGCCTGCCGGGCGATGGCCTCGACCACGCGCGGATGACAATGCCCGACATGCGGCACGTTGTTGTAACAATCAAGGTATTTGCGGCCATCGGCGTCCCAAAGCCACACACCTTCGCCGCGCACGATATGCACCGGCTTTTCATAGAATGTCGGCACGTTCGGCCCCAACAGCCGCCGCCGCCTTTCGGTCAGGCTCTCGCTCATTTCCCCACCCCCTGGGTTCGCAGCGCGGCACTCGAAGATGTGACAACCGCGCCTCGCGAAAGGTGCTATACTCTTTTCAGGGCCAGATACCAGCCCGGCCCCCGCCAGAGGACATGTGTCTTCGTGCAGCGCCCCCTGACGTTCACCTGAAAACGAAAGGGTCGTGCTATGGTCAAAACAATCGGAAACCCGTTCTCCTGGGCCGCAAACCTTGTGGGTGAGGCCAGCGCTCATGCGGCTGACATGACAACGCATCTGGGCAGCGAAAGCACGGTGGCCGCGCCAGAGATACGCCGGCTTACAACCGGCGATCTGGCCGATGCGCTGCGCAAGGGCCTGCAGGACTTCGGCGCCATGCGCACCGATGTCGTCTTCATCGCGCTGATCTATCCGATCATCGGCCTGCTTCTTGCATGGCTCGCCTTTCACCGCGACCTGATGCATCTGGTCTTTCCGGTGCTCTCGGGCTTCGCACTGGTCGGCCCCTTCGCGGCCATCGGGCTCTATGAGATGAGCCGCCGGAAAGAAAAGACAGGGACGGCCGGATGGGGGGCGTCACTGCAACTCCTCGCATCCCCCGGCCTTGGGGCGATTTTCGTTCTTGGCCTCTTTCATATTGCGGTTTTTGCTGTCTGGCTCTCGGTCGCCGACCTGATCTATTCCACCACTCTGGGACCGCAGCCGCCCGCCTCGCTGGGCGCATTCCTTTCTGATCTGACAGGAACACCTGCAGGATGGACGATGATGATCCTCGGGGTTCTGACTGGCGCGGCCTTCGCAGCACTTGTTCTGGCCACCAGCGTCGTTTCTTTCCCGCTGCTGCTGGACCGTGACACTGGTATTCCGGTCGCAATCACCACATCTTTCCGCGTCGCCCGCGAAAATCCGGTCGTCATCGGCCTCTGGGGGGTGATCGTGGCGGGTTCCCTCGCCCTCGGCTCACTCCCGGCGCTGCTTGGCCTCATCGTGGTCATGCCGGTTCTGGGACATGCGACATGGCACCTGTACCGGCGGGCGGTGGTGTAGTCGGCAACGTCATCGTCACCGAAAAAAGCATGGTCCGTGAGATGACCGGCCAAGAGCAACCTTCCGGCAGGATCGGGTTGACGGCCCTGCTGGACGCATTTGTTTCATGATTTTCCAACATCACCCCGGCAGTCCCGAATTGCCGGCGCTGCGCCTCGGGGTGCCGCTTGCCAAAGCCTGATTCCGGGCAGGGTTTGTCGTCCGTCTACTTGGCATCTGCAGCTTTGTCGTCGTAGTCGCTCAGAAGCGCCTTGGCAAACTGTGCCAACAGCGCAACGAAAATCCCTACACCTACGAAGATGTAGAGAACGGTGAAGAGCTTGCCGATGTCGGTCTTCGGAGACAGATCACCGGCGCCGACAGTGGTAACCGTGGTCACGCAGAAATAAAGAGAATCGATCCACGACCAATCCTCAATGGATTTGTAAAAAACAGTCCCTGATAAAAGCAGCACGATCGCCAAGACAAGCGCTCCACGAAACTTCGGGCTGCTCCAAGAACGGATGATTGCTTTGAGAAAGCGAAAGGCATTCAGATATAGCGCGAGCATCTTACACTCCACGAATTACAGTTTTGAATTCGGATGATCTGAGCCTTCGCAGGTCGGGTCAACGAATTCATGCGCAAGCGATGGAGCCTTCTTTGACACTGCTTCCCAGTGGATCCTCAGAAAAGCTGCTTCGGCCTCGGCGCTGAAACCCCCGTCACTCGTCTTCCCCCACCTTGCCGCGCAGCGACTTGACCTCGCCGCGCTGGGTCTTCGCCGCCAGCCGTCGCTTCTTTGATCCAAGCGTTGGTTTGGTCGGGACGCGCCGCTTCGGGCGTTCAAGCGAGGCGCGCAGCAACTCGGCAAGCCGTTCGCGCGCGATCTCGCGGTTGCGGGCCTGACTGCGGGTTTCATCCACTTGCAGGATCACCGCGCCGTCCTTGGTCCAGCGCCGCCCGGCCAGCCGCTTCAGCCGCGCCTTGGCATGAGGGGGCAGGTTCGGGCTGCGCTCGGCCTCGAACCGCAACTCGACCGCCGTTGACACCTTGTTCACATTTTGCCCGCCGGGTCCGGACGACCGGACAAATTGCTCGGTCAGTTCCCAGTCCTCGATGGCGATCTGATCGTTTACCCTCAGCATGGTCCATTCCTGCCGGATCGGGTCCGGCGCCGCAATCGGTTCGGGTCGCGGGAATGTACGGTCGCGGTCTTACAACGGCGTCAGAAACGTACAATCCGGTGATGACAATTCGTCACAAACGCCCCTTCGGAGCGGGGCCATCGAAAAGGGCCACCGGTTGCCCGGCAGCCCTTCGAGATCTACGGAGACGGGCCAGTTAGAGCCTGGACCCAATCAGAAGCGTTTTAGCCTCAAGGTTTGCCTCTAGGCTACGGCCCCCCTGACTGTTCCGACCTCGCTCTCCAATATCACTCTAGACACTGGACCACCTCCTTTCTCTGAATTGCCGATACTTGGAGGTTGGCACAGATTTTGTGTTTGTCAAAACTTTTTACGCTATCCGTGCCATCATTCGCGTAACAATCATGCGAAATGGCACCAAAGCGATCAAAGCTAGGGCAAGTTTCACACCCCAATCCGCCACCGCCAGAGACACCCAAAGGGGCACCGCGGGGCCGACGCCCAGAAGCGGCAGGACCTCGCCGGCCCAGGATACATCATTCGCCGGTTCGACAAAGCTGAGAGTGGCAGAAAAAGCGATTGAAAAGAACAGGATAGTGTCAACGCTCGACCCCACCAGCGTGCTCGCCAAGGGTGCTCTCCACCATGGTCCTTCACGCAGTTTGTCAAAGATCGCGACGTCCAGCATCTGCGCTGTCAGAAAGGCAATGCCTGACCCAGCGGCGATGCGCCAGGTGACCAGCGGACCAAATTCTCCATTAATCTGAGTGCCGATCACAGAACAGGCAACGCCTACTAAAAATCCAATGAAAACAACGCGCCGCGCGGCGGACGGGCCGTAGACGCGGTTCATGACGTCGGTCACAAGGAATGCAATCGGATAGGTGAAAGCACCCCAGGTCAGCCATTGGCCAAACAGGTGCTGAACAAGAATATTCGAGGCCACAACAACGGCGGCCATGGCAAGAATGCCAGGAAGGATGCGGTTCATTTTCGTATTCCGTTTTGACAAGGTCGCGGAGACTTGGCCCACGGCTCATCCGGGGCCGCGCCTTCTACCGCTGCGCCGGAACAAACTCAAGTCAGTCTTTCAGGCGGTATTCCACGAATTCTGTACGCTGGAATGACTTGAAATTATCGTCTGAAATCAAAGTGATACGGATATGGCCTTCGGGATCCCGCCAAACGGCGATGCCTTCAAGGTTATCATGCACGCCGGTCTTGGACTCCAAAAGCGTCTCTTCGCTGCGCACCTGATCGCCCGAAAGATCAAAGCGCCTCACCCGGCTTTGAAATCCGAAAATGCCGTTCAAATGCCGTTCCAGCAGGTAGAATTTTCCATCGGGTCCGAAGTCCCCGCCAACCGGGAGGTATGGCGGCCTGCGCGGGATGGCAAAGGGTTGGTCCCATTTTCCGTCGCGATAACGATAGACAGGGAAAGGGCGCGACAATGACCCCGAACGCTCTGGCAAAGTGTAAAGCGCACCGTCCTTGTCGATCGCCAACGTTTCAAGGGAAGAGTTGTTCTGCAGTTGGTTGAACTCTCTGGGACGTGCGATCCTGATCGCGTCAGATGTCATCGTCGGATATTCTGCAAGACGGTGGTAACCTTCGAAAGACACGTAGATCGTGCCATCCTCGGAAACGGCTAACCCTTCGGCATCATTGTAAATATTCTCGACGCTTTCGCCGGTTGACGTCTTGAGCAGATGGCTTTCGTAACCTGAGACACCCACGATCAGACCGGTGCCGGCATCGCGTTCAAGCCGACCTTTACCGATGATCCCGTCATCGCTGATGATCCAGAAATCCCGCCCGTTCTTGGCCAGTTCCAGCCCGGAAAACCCTCCGAAATCCGGACCGTCCATGCGCCAGCGATAGCTGCCAACGTACTCTGCTTCGGCAGATGTTCCGGCGGCAGACACAATGCCGACCAGTGCGCTCGCTGCCGCGATCAGCGCGAGGATAGTACGGGTGCGCATTGAGCGGGAAGATCTGCCAGAACCAGTTCTCGACGAGGTGCAGGTTTAGGAGCGTTTGGATCGGGTGGGGGCGGATTCAGGATGTTATTTGCCCATTGGGCCGCGTCCTGACAGCCATCGCCCGGTGGTGGCGGCTCTTGGTCGACACAGCCGCGCGCGCCGCGCGGGCATGCGAGCCGCACATGGAAATGATAGTGGTGCCCCCACCATGGCCGGATCTTGCGCAACCAGCTGCGGTCACCTTTTTCATCGTTGCACATCTGTACCTTGGCCCCCGGGAACACGAATATCCGGGCGACCGCCTTGTCCTTGGCGGCGGCCTTCAGAATCTCGTGATGCGCCCGCGTCCAGCTTCCGTTCACATAGGCGCCGTTCGCGCTCTGCATCGAAATGGATGACAGGCTTTCGCGTTCCTTAGCGCTCAGGTTCAAACGGTTCGGCGGCAACATCCAGATGTCGGCATCCAGCCCGATCTGATGGCTGGCGTGTCCTGACAGCATCGGCCCGCCCCGCGGCTGCGACATGTCGCCGATGTAAAGCCCATTCCAACCGGGTTGCTTGGCAGCAGTCTTGCTAAGCCGCTCAAGGAAGGCGATGAGTTCCGGATGGCCCCAGTTCCGGTTCCGGCTAAGACGCATTGCCTGCCACGTCGGCCCCGTCTCCGGCAGTTGAACTGCCCCAGCTACGCATCCTTTGGAATAGTCGCCGTAGGGCGCAGCATTGTGTGGCGACGCGGTGCGCACCTTGCCGAACAGTTGCTTCGCCGAAGTGTCGGCGGCCACCGGAAGCGCCAGGCAGAAGAGAAGGAAAAGGGTGATTGCATAACGGATCATAGGAACGCTCAATTGGGGTCAGGCTCCACCCAGACTAACAGGATCAGGCCCGCAAGAAAAAGAACAATGAGCGGTGAAATGCCCAATTGCTGGCTGCCCGTCAGGTAAGTCACAACACCGATTGAAAGCGGAGCGACGAAGGACGTCGCCTTTCCGGCAAGCGCGTATAGCCCGAAGGCCTCTGTCATTCGCGCCGGATTGGCCTGTCGCACCATCATCGTCCGGCTGGCGGTCTGAAGCGCCCCGCCCGCGGCGCCGATCGTCGCACCGACAATGTAGAAGGCAACGTCGGGCAGATAGGACTCCGGTGTCACCGCGATACCGAAAACTGCCGTGCGGGACACAAAAACGATAGCAACAGCAGTCAGGCACAGCAAAAGTACACAAAGCCGGATGACGGGTTTCGGTCCGTACCGGCTGTCCGCGTGTCCGCCAAGCCATGCGAACATCGCGCCGGTTATGATTGCTAGGATGCCGAAGACTCCGATCTGCACAATCGACCAGCCCAACACTCCGGACGCGTAAATTCCGCCGAACACGTACATGCCGTTCAACGCATCGCGATAAAACATCGACGATCCCAGATAGGCGAACAGGCTTGGAGACTTCGGCAATTTGGTAAGGGTCGTCAGGAAGCCTGCAAGCGCGTCGCGAGACAACATGGTGCGGGGTTTCGTGGGCTTGGGATCTCTTACGTAGAGGAAGAAGGGGATCATGAAGACGATATACCAGATCGACGTGAGCGGCCCGACAAACCTCGTGCCTTCGCGCGCCGACGCATCCAGACCGAGGATCGGCGCTATGCCGATCAGAGTCTTGCCCGTCGTTGGATTCTCGGCAAAGAGGGTCAGCATGATAACAAGGGCGAACAAGCCCCCGACATAGCCAAAGGCCCAGCCATTTCCCGAGATACGCCCGATATTTGCTCGGTGACCCAGATCGGGGAGCATGGAGTTCGTGAAAATCGTCGCAAATTCCATCCCGATCAGGCCGATCGCGAAGAAGGACAGGATCAAGACAAGGTTGAAATCGTCCGGCGCTGCCCACCAGAGACCGAATGCCCCGACAATGTAGAGCAGCGAAAAAAACCAGATCCAGCGCAGGCGATTGCCGGACACATCCGCCATCGCCCCCAGGATGGGTGCGAAGACCGCGATAACGATGCCTGCGGCGCCGATCCCGAAACCCCATGCCGACTGCGCCGCTGTTCCATCGCCCAGCAGTTCCTTGACGTATGGTCCGAATATGAAGGTGAGCAGAAGGGTGTTGTAGGGTTGGCTTGCGAAGTCGAAAAAGAACCAGCCCCAGATCCGCTTGCGCGCCGATACTTCCGTCATTCTGCCCCCGTTCGCCTGGCCGGAGTGAACAGCTAAAGTTCGTCGCGTGCAAGGCATCCATTTAAGCGTCGCAGCCTGTTTGAATTGTGGCACTTGTCACATGGCGTCCGTCGGCTTAGGTGTCTTGGGCGCGAAACCGAATGGGCCTGTAATATGACTTCGATCTTCCAAATCCTGATGCTGATCCTCGATATTTTGTGGTTTGTGATGATCGCCCATATCGTGATGAGTTGGTTGATCAATTTTCAGGTGCTGAACTTGCGGCAGCCCATCGTCGCGCAGGTCTGGACCGGGCTCAACAGGTTGCTCGAACCACTCTATGAACCGATCCGGCGCATTTTGCCGCCGATGGGCGGCTTGGATCTTGCGCCGATGGTTGCCTTGATCGCCGTGTACGCAATCAGGATCGTCTTGATCAATAACGCCGCTGCCTTCTACTAGGGCGCGCTGCGCCCAAGTGTGAAACGGCCGGTTTCTGGGGCGCCGCAGCCGGCTTGCACTTGTTCACCGATTCTTCATGTGGGATGGTCAGGCAACAAGAGCAGTCAAAACTAATTCGCGGGCCATGCCAACAACGCACGACCTTCTGTCTTCCGTCTTCGGTTTCGATGCCTTTCGTCCTGGTCAGAACGAAATCGTCGATGCTGTAGCTGCAGGTCGAAACACGCTTGCGATCATGCCAACCGGCGGTGGTAAGTCGCTCTGTTTCCAGCTTCCGGCACTGATGCGCGAAGGGGTCACGGTTGTAATCTCACCACTTATTGCGCTGATGCGGGATCAGGTGCGCGCCTTGCGCGAAGCCGGAGTCGAAGCGGGTGCGCTTACATCGGGCAATACGGAAGAAGAAACCAGCGCTGTATTCGAGGCACTGGACGCAGGGCGTTTAAAGCTTCTCTACATGGCTCCGGAACGTCTGGCATCCGGTAGCACACTGACACTACTTCGCCGCATCGGAACGTCACTGATCGCCGTCGACGAGGCGCATTGCGTATCACAATGGGGGCACGATTTTCGACCCGATTACTTACGGATCGGCGCGCTGCGCAAAACGCTGGGCGTGCCTCTTGCGGCATTTACTGCCACTGCTGATGAAGAGACCCGGACAGAAATCATAGAACGCCTCTTTGACGGCGCCGCCCCAGAGGTGTTCCTGCATGGCTTTGACCGGCCCAACATCCATTTGGCATTCGCCGTCAAGGACAGTCCGCGCAAGCAGATTCTGGCGTTTGCGGACGCGCGCCGTGGTCAACCTGGCATTGTCTACTGCGGCACTCGCGCCAAGACGGAATCTCTGGCCCACGCCTTGTCAGAATCCGGACACTCTGCCTGCGCCTATCACGGTGGGATGGAAGCCGACGCACGCCGCACTGTCGAAGGTCGTTTTCAGACCGAAGACGGATTAATCGTGGTCGCCACAGTCGCCTTCGGAATGGGCGTGGACAAGCCCGATATCCGCTGGGTGGCCCATGCCGATCTGCCCAAATCCATCGAAGCTTACTATCAGGAAATTGGGCGGGCCGGGCGCGATGGCGCCGCGGCCGAAACGCTTACCTTGTTTGGTGCTGATGATATTCGATTCCGCCGCGGGCAAATCGACGAAAGCCTCGCTCCGCCAGAGCGCCGCATGGCCGATCATGGTCGTTTGAATGCACTTTTAGGCTTGGCCGAAGCACTTGGATGCCGGCGCCAACGGTTGCTGGCTTTCTTTGGCGAGACGTCAGATCCTTGTGGAAATTGCGATATGTGCGACAACGCGCCAGTGCTATTTGACGGCACTGAGGCTGTTCGAAAGGCGCTTTCGGCAATCTTGCGTACCGGCGAGTCGTTCGGGGCGGGGCACCTTATCGACGTCCTGACAGGCAACGAGACAGACAAGGTCCGACAGCGGCACCACAACAATCTTCCGACATTCGGTGTCGGGCGAGAATTCGACCGTCGCGAATGGCAGGCGATCTTTCGCCAGATGATGGGCCATGACTTGGTGCGCCCAGATCCCGATCGCCACGGAGCATTGCGCATGACGGAACCCGCCCGTCCGATTCTGCGCGGGGAAGCAGAGATTACCTTGCGGCGCGATACGATTTCCAAAGCTACTGGCCGGACCGTCGTCAAGATGCTCGTGGCGGAGGAGGATGCACCTCTCTTGTCTGCACTGAAGGCCAAGCGGCGAGCCTTGGCTGAAACGGCAAGAGTCCCGGCCTACGTGATTTTCACCGACCGCACGCTGATAGAGATGGCTGAGAAGCGTCCACAAACACTTGATGAGATAGCGCGCATTAACGGCGTTGGCGCGACCAAGCTGGATCGCTACGGCCAGATTTTCCTGTCAGTGGTGACCGGGGCCGAGGTCGATCCGGTCCATCCGACACGCCGCAAGCTCGCCGGCAAATCAGAGGCAAGCGTCTACGATCGGCTACTGGAGGTTCAGGCCGAACTGGCACGCGGTGAGGCGGGAATTGATAAACCGATGTCCTGTTCCGCATCGCTTCTGGCCAAGGTCGCGACTTTGCGGCAGGCAGATATGGGCGCATTGTCGCGGATCATCGGTGACCGGCGTGCAGAACGTTTCGGCCCCGCTTTCTTGCAGGTTCTGCGCGAGGCATAGCCTCAGGCTTCGACCGCAATCATCTGGAGCACGTTGTACCCGGTGCCGTCGATCGGCTCGGCGCCATCGGGAACCTCTGCCCTGATCCGATCAAAGATCGCGTCCTTGCGCAAAGGCTTCGTGAGGTAATGGTCAAGCCCCGCCGCAAGAATGGCCGTATCATCGCCTTCCATCGCATGCGCCGTCAGCGCGACGATCGTCGTTCTCGCAAGACCGGATTTGGCCTCTTCCGCCCGGATCATC
>JAHEAO010000003.1 GCA_024642725.1 Paracoccaceae bacterium
GTGCGTCGACAGAGCATCGCCGGTGCTGGGTTGCAGCACGATGATATCCTCACCCCACTCGGGCGCGTCCGAGAACGGGTTTCCCGGCTGCTTCAGGTCGAAGATCCTCGCGTCATCGACCTTTTTCTTGTGCCCACCGTAGACGCCGTGCGCCTTTGCCTTTGCGATACCGCAAGTGTAATCTGCCTAGAGGAGAGGTTTGACTTCGCATTCAGCAAGCGGAAAAATAGTGGGACAAAAATCCCGAAAAACATAGGAAATCAGCGGACAATTTGAATGCCTCACTTGTCGTTAACCAATTGTTTTAATGATATAAGTTGGCTCCACCCCAGGGCACCACTTCATCAATAGCTTACCTGAACGGCAACGAGGCGATCGTGTTGGAACCGGATCAATCAGTGCGGTCTTCTTCCAATTGTCCGCAGAACACGGCAAGAACCATTATTTCATCCGTCCTTTTTTGGTCGGATCAAAACTGGGCGATCGTGTCGGGACAGGTGTAACGGTCCTTCAAGACAACCGATTGCCAATCTTTATGCACGCCAATGGCAACTTGCGACAAGATCTTGCAGACGGTTTTCTGCTTCCGTTCGCTCGATTGGCGCTAGTAGGCAGGATCATCGATAAGCGGAGTCGGCTTTGCGAGGCTGCCTAGAGTCTCGGCGCTTTTGATAGTCACCTTGCTGCCCTCAATTTCAACGCCGTAATCCTTTAGGGATTTGATTGCGCGAGACAGGTTTTCGGCGGTCATTCCAAGATACGACGCCAGACGGCGCTTTTCGATACTGAGGTCGAATTGCCCATTGCCACCATTTTCAATGTCTTTCTTCAGCAGATAGTTTGCCAACCGTTCGACCGAATTACGCAGCTTCATGTCTTTTGACGCCTTAATGACGGAGCGGTAGCATTGCGAGAGTTCAAGAACGATGGCCTTGGCGAAATTCGCGTCGGCTTCAAAGATGTTCCTGACGTCAATCGACGGCAGCAGTATGATGCGCGCCTTTTCAACCGTGCGCGCCGACATCAGATAGGGGCCATCCTTGATCGTAGCCGCCAAAATGAAGGTCGCGATTGGACGGACCGTGGCCATCGTCGTTTCGCGGCCATTCCAGCTTGCAAACAGCTCGACCGTTCCTTCGACCACGACATGGAGAAAATCCGCCGGGTCGCCCTCGCGTATGAGTTCGATCTGGGGCGGAAAGTTCTGGACATAGGCTCCTCTCAGAAGCGATTCGAAACTATCGTCCCGTAGTCCAGAAAAGAGTGGTAGCGCCTGAATTTCAGCTAGCTCATTGCGACGCATTGGTCCCGGTTCTTGTGCCTTGATATTTATCAAGAGGCTAGCTTGAGTTCATGCATTTGTCATTCGAAAATTGTTGGGCAGTCAATCTCCAATTGTCGCGCGGCGGGCATAAAATTGTTAATTATTGTTTTATTTCAAAGTGTTAGATGGTTTTATTTGACCTAAATCAAGTCCGTATGTGTCGCAGTACGCCATGTCCCTTCCATAACCCTATGCAGCCACGCTGGGCTGCAGTGGAATGGAGGGATATATGGAACTTGAAAACAAGGCCACGAGTCTCTGGGGCAACTTTTTCAACGTGAAGATGGTTCAGATTCGAACCTTCCACATGACCTGGTTCGCTTTCTTCTCGTGCTTCTTCGCCTGGTTCGGAATTGCGCCGCTTATGAGCGTCGTTCGGGACGAATTGATGCTGACCAAGGAACAGATCGGCTGGGCAATCATCGGATCAGTCTCGATGACGATCTTCGCCCGTTTGTTCATCGGCTGGCTGGTTGACCGGATCGGTCCACGGAAATCCTACACTTGGTTGCTGCTACTCGGGTCGCTTCCGGTTATGGGCATTGGTCTTGCACATGATTTCCAGACTTTCCTGCTATTTCGTGTGCTGATCGGTGGCATTGGCGCATCGTTCGTAATCACTCAATATCATACCAGCGTCATGTTCGCCCCGAACGTGGTCGGGCAGGCAAACGCCACAAGCGCCGGCTGGGGCAACCTGGGCGGAGGCGTTACCCAGTTCGTGATGCCGCTGCTCTTTTCGGTCTTTGTGATCGGCTTTGGTTTCTCGGAAGGGATGGGCTGGCGGTTGTCGATGGTCGTGGTCGGCGTGATCATCTTCCTGACCGGTATCGGCTACTACTTCCTGACGCAGGACGCGCCCGACGGCAATTTTGACGATCTGCGCGCCCAAGGGAAAATGTCAGAGAAGAAGAACGTTACCGGCGCCTATTGGGCGGCAATGGCCGATCCCAGGGTCTGGGTTCTGTTTGTCATCTATGGCGCGTGCTTTGGGATCGAACTGACGGTCAACAACGTCGCGGCCCTATATTTTATGGACTATTTCGACCTCACGCTGGTTACCGCCGGTCTTGTGGCTGCTTCGTTCGGTCTGATGAACATCTTTGCCCGCACCTTGGGCGGTCTGTTTGGTGACAACTTCGGGTCGCTTTGGGGACTGAAGGGGCGGGCCTTCTGGCTGTTCATCTGCATCTTCTTCGAAGGGTTGGCCCTGATGGTGTTCAGTCAGATGCACGTGCTCTTTTTGGCCCTGCCGTCGCTTATCGTGTTCTCGCTGTTCACTCAGATGGCCGAAGGTGCCACCTATTCGGTGGTCCCCTTCATCAACAAGAAAGCTCTGGGTGCGGTGGCCGGTGTCGTAGGTGCAGGCGGCAATGCCGGCGCGGTTCTGGCGGGCTTCCTGTTCAAAGGTGCGGTCGACTGGAGTCAGGCCTTCTTCATCCTCGGTATCATCGTGACATCTGCTTCGTTCCTAGCCTTCTTCGTCAGGTTCTCAACCAGACAGGAAGACGAAGAGCGCGCTGCCTTTGCCGTCGCCAACATTGATACCCTGCGTCGTCGGGCCGAGCGGGCCAACCGGGAACTGGATGCGGGCTTGAACGCAATTGCGGCAAAGCAGAACGGCACTCCGGCGCAATAGTCAAAATTGACGGGCCGCATGAAATCGGCCCGTCCCACAATCATATCTCCGAAAGGAATAAAAATGGCACAAGCCGCTTCAACTTCGGTCCAGACCGGCCACGTACTGACCGACTGGCGCCCCGAGGATCCCGACTTCTGGAACAATCGGGGCAAATCCATCGCCGCTCGCAATCTCTGGATTTCGATCCCGAACCTGCTGCTGGCCTTTTCCGTCTGGATGGTCTGGTCGGTGGTTGTAGCCAAACTTCCCGCCATTGGTTTTGACTACACCACAGGTCAGCTCTTTTGGCTCGCCGCCTTGCCGGGTCTTTCCGGCGCCACCTTGCGGATCTTCTACAGCTTCATGATCCCGATCTTCGGGGGTCGGAAGTGGACTGCACTGTCCTCAGCATCGCTGCTACTTCCCGCACTGGGCATCGGGTTCGCGGTTCAGAACCCGGAAACACCTTACGCGATGTTTCTGGTCCTTGCGCTGCTCTGCGGTTTCGGCGGCGGCAACTTCGCGTCATCGATGGCAAACATCAACTACTTCTACCCGAAGAAAACCAAGGGCAATGCGTTGGCGCTTAACGCGGGTCTCGGCAATCTCGGGGTCTCGGTAATGCAGTTCGTCGTGCCGATGGTAATCACCGCAAGCGTCTTTGGCGCGATCGGCGGAGACCCGGTCACTCTGCAGGATGGAAGTCAGCTGTGGATCCAGAACGCCGGGTTCATCTGGGTGCCTTTCATCGCGATCAGTGCGATCGCCGCATGGTTCGGCATGAACGACATCGCGGATGCGAAGGCGTCATTGGGTGACCAGCTTTCGATCCTCAAGCGGTTCCATAACTGGATCATGTGTATCCTTTACACCGGCACGTTCGGCAGCTTCATCGGCTACTCAGCGGGCTTCCCGCTGCTGATGAAGACGCAGTTTCCGGATGTGAATGTTCTGTCCTATGCCTTCCTTGGGCCGCTTGTCGGTGCCCTAAGCCGTGCCGCCACTGGCTGGGTTTCTGACAAGTTCGGCGGTGGGCGAGTGACCTTCTGGGTGTTTCTGGGAATGATCATCGCCGTTTGGGGCGTCCTGCAGTTCTTGCCATCGGCAGCGGATGCGGACGGTAACTTCTGGGGCTTCTTCGCCTGCTTCATGGCGCTCTTCTTCCTGACCGGGGTCGGCAATGCTTCGACCTTCCAGATGATCCCCTCGATCATGAAGCAGGAGATTCCTCGCCTGATGCCGAATGCCGATGCAGCCCTCGTGCAGAAGACGACAGAACGTGAAAGCGCCTCGATCATCGCATTTACCAGCGCGATAGCGGCTTATGGCGCCTTCTTCATCCCGAAAGCCTACGGAACTTCGATCAGCATTACCGGCGCACCGAACGGTGCTCTGTGGGGCTTCCTTGGCTTCTACGTCCTCTGCGTGATCATCACTTGGATCTTTTACAGCCGCAAGGGCGCCCCGGTTCCTTGCTGAACCAGCTACATTCGCCGCGCCCGTAGCCATGGGCGCGGCTCCCGAAATCAGGAGAGATACCATGAGCCATCTGCTCGACAGGCTGAATTTCTTCCAGACCAAGGAACTTGAACAGTTCTCCGATGGTCACGGACAGGTCACGCGCGAAGATCGCGCCTGGGAGGATACATACCGAAACCGCTGGCGGCACGACAAGATCGTTCGGTCGACGCATGGTGTAAACTGCACCGGGTCCTGCAGCTGGAAAATTTACGTCAAATCCGGGATCGTGACCTGGGAAACACAGCAGACCGATTACCCGCGTACGCGGCCTGATTTGCCGAACCACGAACCGCGCGGTTGCGCGCGGGGGGCAAGCTACAGTTGGTATCTCTATTCCGCGAACCGGGTGAAGAACCCGCTGATCCGTGGCCGCCTCATGAAGGCGTGGCGCCGGATGCGCGAAACGATGAGCCCGGTAGAAGCCTGGACCGCGCTGCAGGAAGATCCGATCCTGCGCGCATCTTACACCAAGACCCGTGGCAAGGGTGGATTCGTGCGCGCATCCTGGGATGAGGCGACAGAAATCATCGCAACGGCCAATGCCTATACCACCCGCAAATACGGCCCCGACCGGGTTTTTGGGTTCTCACCGATCCCGGCCATGTCGATGGTCTCTTATGCCGCCGGATCGCGCTATCTCAGCTTGCTCGGCGGGGTCTGCATGTCGTTCTACGATTGGTATTGTGATCTGCCGCCGGCATCTCCGATGACGTGGGGCGAACAGACCGACGTTCCGGAAAGTGCCGACTGGTACAACGCGGGTTTCCTCTTACTCTGGGGCTCGAACGTGCCGCAGACCCGGACGCCCGACGCCCATTTCTATACCGAGGCCCGCTATCGCGGCACCAAATCCGCCGTCATCTGCCCGGATTACTCCGAGGCTGCTAAATTCGGCGATATCTGGTTGAACGCGAAGCAGGGAACTGACGCCGCCTTGGCCATGGCGATGGGGCATGTCATCCTGCGCGAGTTCCATCTGGACCGGCAGGCAAAGTATTTCGAGGACTATTGCCGTCAGTATTCCGACATGCCGATGCTCGTGAAGCTCGAAGAAAAGAATGGCCGGCTGGTGCCCGGCGCGTTTCTGCGTGCGAGCGATTTCACCGACAAGATGGGCGAAGAAAACAACCCCGACTGGAAAACCGTCGGAATCGATGCGCTTTCAAACGATCTCGTCGCGCCGAACGGGTCCATCGGTTTTCGCTGGGGCGAAAAGGGTGAATGGAACCTTGAGGAACGCAAGGGCGACCGCAAGACCGAATTGAAGATGTCGCTGATACTCGAAGGCGATCACGACGGCGTCGAAGGAGTTGACTTCCCGTACTTCGGAGCCAACGCAACGCCGGAATTCGCGGCGGACGATCACCCCGATGTTCTGACGCGGAACATTCCGGTCAAGACCCTGAAAATCGGACGCAAGAAGCTGCGCGTGGCCACGGTTTTTGACTTGTTCTGCGCCAATTACGGGCTTGACCGCGGACTGGGTGGCGATTGGGTGTCGAAGAACTATGACGACCAGTTGCCTGGCACGCCAGCCTGGGCCGAAAAGATCACCGGCGTTTCCCGCGACAAGATCATCGCCGTGGCACGCGAATTTGCCCGCAACGCTGAAAAGACCAACGGCAAGTCGATGATCATCATCGGCGCGGCGATGAACCATTGGTACCACATGGACATGAACTATCGCGGCGTCATCAACATGCTGGTGATGTGCGGTTGCGTTGGTCAGTCCGGTGGCGGCTGGTCACATTACGTGGGGCAGGAAAAACTGCGCCCGCAGACCGGATGGGCACCTTTGGCCTTTGCGCTGGATTGGGCCCGACCGCCGCGGCACATGAATTCCACCAGTGCCTGGTACGCCCACACCGATCAGTGGCGCTATGAGACGCTGACAGCGGGTGAAATCATCAGTCCGACCGCGCCGGAAGGCGACTGGGACATCAATCTGATCGACTACAACATACGTGCCGAACGGATGGGCTGGCTGCCGTCTGCGCCGCAGTTGAAAACCAATCCTCTGGAAGTCGCGAAAGCTGCCAAGGCAGCAGGCAAAGACGTCGCGCCTTATGTTGCCGAGCAGTTGAAGTCCGGCAAGCTCGAGATGTCCTGCGACGATCCTGATGCCCCGGAGAACTGGCCGCGCAACCTTTTCGTCTGGCGATCCAATTTGCTTGGTTCGTCCGGAAAAGGGCACGAGTATTTTCTGCGGCATCTTCTGGGAACCGATAACGGCGTCATGGGAGGTGATCTGAGCGAAGAAGGGCAGCCACTTCCCAAAGAGGCCAAGTGGCACGAAAAAGCGCCGGAGGGGAAACTGGATCTTCTGGTCTGCATCGATTTCAGGATGAGCACGACGGCGGTCTATTCCGACATCGTGCTGCCGACGGCCAGCTGGTACGAAAAGAATGACCTCAACACCTCGGACATGCATCCGTTCATTCATCCGCTGCAGGCGGCCGTAGATCCGGCGTATGAAAGCAAGTCCGATTGGGAAATCTTTAAGGCGATTGCCAAAAAGTTTCAGGAGGTCGCCCCCGAGATTCTCGGCAAGGAAACCGATATCGTCGCCCTGCCGATCCTGCACGACACGCCCGGCGAAATCGCGCAGCCGGAGGTCAAGGACTGGAAGAAGGGCGAATGCGAACTGATCCCCGGCAAGACGGCACCCAATTTCATCGCGGTCGAACGGGACTACCCGGCGCTTTACGACCGGTTTGTCGCGCTTGGCCCGCTGATGGACAAGATCGGCAACGGTGGCAAAGGCATCGCGTGGGACACTAAGCACGAGGTCCAGCATCTGCGCGACCTCAATGGCGAATGGGCCGACGGACCGGCCAAAGGTTGCCCCAAGATCGTCACCGATATCGACGCATCAGAGGTCATCCTGATGCTGGCGCCAGAGACCAACGGGGAAGTCGCTGTAAAAGCATGGGAAGCGCTTGGTCAGGCGACCGGTCGAGATCACACGCATCTCGCCAGACCCAAGGAGGATGAGAAGATCCGGTTCCGCGACATTGCTGCGCAGCCGCGCAAGATCATCTCGTCCCCGACATGGTCCGGTATAGAAAGCGAAAAGGTCTGCTACAACGCCGGCTACACAAATGTGCATGAGTTGATCCCGTGGCGGACGCTGACCGGACGCCAGCAGCTTTATCAGGATCACCTGTGGATGCGCGCCTTCGGCGAGGGCTTCATGTCCTATCGCCCGCCGGTCGATCTCAAGACGATCACCGACAAGGTCAATGATGAAAAAGGCAAGCCGCACCTCGTGCTGAACTTCATCACTCCGCACCAGAAATGGGGGATTCACTCGACCTATTCCGACAACCTTCTGATGCTGACCCTCAACCGGGGCGGGCCAGTGGTCTGGATCAGCGAGACCGACGCCAAGCGTGCTGGCATCGCGGACAATGACTGGGTGGAAGCCTACAACGTCAATGGTGCGCTGACTGCGCGCGCGGTGGTCAGCCAGCGCATGAAGGACGGGACAGTCTTCATGTATCACGCGCAAGAAAAGATCGTGAACACGCCAGGTTCCCAAAAGACCGGGCTTCGCGGCGGCATCCACAATTCGGTGACCCGGACAACGCTGAAACCCACCCACATGATCGGCGGCTACGCGCAACAATCCTACGGTTTCAACTACTACGGCACCGTTGGGTCGAACCGGGACGAATTCGTGATCGTTCGCAAGATGACAAAGGTCGACTGGCTTGACCAACCGGCAAAGAAGGAGGCAGCGGAATGAAAGTCCGTGCACAAATTGGCATGGTGTTGAACCTCGACAAATGCATCGGGTGCCACACCTGTTCCGTCACCTGCAAGAACGTCTGGACGACACGTGAAGGCGTTGAATACGCATGGTTCAACAACGTCGAAACCAAGCCCGGCCTGGGCTATCCGACCGACTGGGAAAACCAGAAGCGGTGGAACGGCGGATGGGTCCGGACGAAGTCTGGTAAACTGCAGCCCAAGCAGGGCGGCAAGTTCAGAATCCTCGCAAACATCTTCGCGAACCCAGATCTGCCGGAAATCGACGATTACTACGAACCTTTCGATTTTGACCACGATCACCTCAAATCGGCGCCCGAGATGCAGGCCTTCCCGACGGCAAGGCCCTATTCCAAGATCACGGGCGACCGGATCGAGAAGATCGAAAAGGGTCCGAACTGGGAGGAAATCCTTGGCGGGGAGTTCGCCAAGCGAAGCGAAGACTACAATTTTGAAGGCATACAGAAGGCAATTTATGGCGAGTACGAAAACACCTTCATGATGTACCTGCCGCGGCTTTGCGAGCATTGCCTCAATCCGGCATGTGCTGCGTCCTGCCCTTCCGGTGCAATCTACAAACGCGAGGAAGACGGTATCGTCCTGATCGACCAGGAAAAATGCCGTGGCTGGAGGATGTGCGTCTCGGGCTGTCCTTACAAGAAGGTCTACTACAACTGGTCGACCGGAAAATCCGAGAAGTGCACATTGTGCTATCCCCGAATTGAGTCGGGCAACCCGACGGTCTGCTCGGAAACCTGTGTCGGCCGAATTCGTTATCTGGGCGTAATGCTCTACGATGCCGACAAGATTGCCGAGGCCGCCAATACACCTGAAACAACGGATCTCTACGATGCTCAACTGGGCGTTTTCCTCGACCCTTCCGATCCGGAAGTGATAGCCGCTGCGCGTCGCGACGGGGTGCCGGAGGACTGGATCAAAGGCGCGCAAGAAAGCCCGATCTGGAAGATGGCGATGGACTGGAAAGTCGCCTTCCCGCTTCACCCAGAGTACCGGACATTGCCTATGGTCTGGTACATCCCGCCGTTGTCGCCGATCCAGAACGCGGCAGCAGGAGGGGCAATCGGAGTCGACGGTGATATGCCGGATGTTCGCAGCCTGCGCATCCCCGTCAAATACCTTGCAAACATGCTGACTGCGGGTGACGAAGCACCAGTTGTGACAGCGCTAGAGCGCATGCTCGCAATGCGAGCCTATATGCGGGCAAAGACCATTGACGGTGTCATCGACGAGGGTCTTGCACAGCGTGTCGGCCTGACCGGAGCGATGATCGAGGATATGTACAAGATCATGGCCCTGGCCGATTACGAAGATCGCTTCGTGATCCCCACAACCCACCGTGAACAAGTCGAGGAAGCCTATGACATCAAGTCCGGCTGTGGCTTTACCGATGGCAATGGATGCTCGACCGGGATCAGCAAGGGAAACCTTTTCGGCGGCAAGAAACGACCACTGAAAATGCCGACGGAGGCCATGTGATGGATCGTACACTCAAAGCACTATCGCTTTTGCTCAGCTATCCAACAACAGAATTGCAGGCAGCAATGCCCGAAATCGGGGGCGTGCTGGCCGCTGACACACGGCTGACGGCTCAGGCGCGGCGTGCACTTCGTTCACTGGTCGAAATGCTGAACCAAACCGAAATCTATGGCCTTGAAGAACTATACGTCAGCCTCTTCGACCGCTCTCGGACCTTGTCACTCAACCTCTTCGAACATGTTCATGGTGAAAGCCGGGACCGAGGCGGAGCAATGGTCAGCCTGCTGGAGACCTATCGCGAGGCCGGATATGAGCCCAGCTCCAGCGAACTGCCCGACCACCTGCCGGTTCTTCTGGAGTTCCTCGCGACGCGACCCGCAGAAGAGGCGCAGGAGATTCTCTCTGACGCCGCGCATATCCTTGCGGCGATTGCCAGCCGGCTCACGCGCCGCGAAAGCCGCTATGCAGCGGCATTCGATGCGCTGACGCAGCTTTCAGGTTCAAAGGTGGACGGCGGGGCCGTTGCGGAGTTGCTTGCCGAGCCCGAAGTCGATCCGCAGGACTTCGAAGCGCTCGACGAGATCTGGGAAGAAACCGAAGTTCGTTTCGGGCCGGATCCGTCCGCCGGATGCCCGGCCAGCCGGGATATCCTATCCCGTATGGACATCCCTGCACCCAAAACGCCCGGTTGGGCGGCGGAATGATTGGAGACTGACATGCACAACTTTCTGTTTGGTATTTATCCCTACATCGCCTTGACGGTGCTGCTGGTCGGGACGATCGCGCGCTATGAAACCGATCCTTTCACATGGAAAACGTCCTCGTCCCAACTCCTGAGACGGCGACAACTTGTCATCGGCTCCGTTCTCTTCCACGTCGGGGTTCTGGTGATCTTCTTGGGCCATCTCGTCGGTCTGCTCACACCGATCTGGATCTTCGATGCTCTGGGCATCAGCCACGGGGCCAAACAGCTTCTGGCCGTGGTTGCAGGCGGCATCGCTGGGGTGATGGCGCTGATCGGTGGTGCGATGCTTTTTCATCGCCGCTGGACTGACCCGCGCATTCGAAAGACATCGTCCTTTGGCGATATCGCCATTCTGGCGCTGCTCTTGGCACAGCTTTGCTTGGGGATCGGAACGATATTCGTATCACTCCAGCATCTCGACGGCCATGAGATGACCCGGTTCATGTCGTGGGCGCAGATGATCTTCACATTCCGGTCGGGGGCCGCTGACCAGATTGCTGACGTGGCATTGGTCTTTAAGCTGCATCTGCTGCTCGGACTGACGATCTTCCTTGTCTTCCCGTTTACCAGACTTGTTCACATGCTTTCGGTGCCACTGCGTTACGTGCTGCGCCCCGGCTACCAAATCGTGCGGTCGCGTCGCCGGCCTTCGGTGGAGTAGTCAGATGAACAAACCCCTCTTTCCCGAGGTGACAGTGAATGGCGTAACGATTGCGTCAGCTGAAATCTCCGCAGAAGCGCAGAACCACCCTGCACCAAGAGGCAAACCCGGACTGGCTTGGCAAAGCGCCGCCCGCGCTTTGGTTTTGCGGCGATTGTTGTTGCAGGAAGCCGCGCGGCGTGGCGTCCATCCCGAACCGGCAGAAGTCGCGCCGGGCAGGTTCGAAACGACCGAAGAAGCGATGATCAGGGCTGTCACCGAGGCCGCGATCTCCGTCGCCCCCCCGACAGAGGAAGAGGTTCAAGCGGTTTGGTTGCGGGATCCCAAAAGGTTCATGTCGCAGCCGCTCTGGGAAGTTTCGCATATCCTTGTCACAGGGGAAGACGCAAAGGTCCGCGCCGAAAAGATGGCTACCGATCTCGCCTCGAACCCAAACCTGTTCTCGAAGCTGGTACGGGATAACAGTGACTGCCCGTCTGCCGCCAACGGCGGTGCGCTGGGCCAACTGTCGCCCGGGGGGGCGTTGCCGGAGTTTGAGGCGGCGATAGCCAAGTTGTCGGAAGGGCAAATAACCAGCCATCCGGTTGAAACTCGCTTTGGCTGGCACATCATCCGCATGGATGGCCTTGCGCCGGGGCGACCGCTGCCTTTCGAAGCGGTCAGACCGAAGCTTGCGGAAGCCATTGAGAAGGTCCGTTGGGCCCGCGCCGCGCGGGAACTGGCCGACCGGCTGATCGCAAGCGCGGAAATTACGGGCATTGATCTGCATTCCGCGCCGCGCGGTAGAGCATGAAACATGCCCGCAGGATCCTTCCCAGCACCAAAACGACGCAGTGGCAGGGGCGGGGACGCGCTTGATCTGCTGCACAGAGAACATTTGATGCATCGGAAGGTCTTGAGCGATTTTGAAGAACTGTGTGAGGGCAGTTCCAAAGACATAGCTACGCTGGCCGTGAACCTGCGCGGATTTCTAAGAGAGGAATACCTTGATCATCGTGCCGACGAAGAAGAAATGTTGTTCCCGCTGCTTCGCAAGAGATGCATAGCTGAAGACAAAATCGACGCGGTTATCCACAAGATTGAACTGGGTCGCAAAACCGGGGCGGAGGAATACGCAGCCGTCATCGGCATTCTGGTCGATCTGATATCAAAGGATCGGGTGCCGCTGACCCCGGAAATAGAAATGCTTCAACGATTTGTAGACAGGGAACGCCGTCAACTTATCGCGGAAGATGCAATCATCCTGCCAATTGCACGGTGCCGCCTGACAAAGGCCGAGTTGAACCAGATTTACATCTCAATTCTTCGCAGGAGGGGCTTTGATCGCCTTCCATGGGGCAGCGGATGCTGAGCGAACTTCTACAACGAAACAAGGAGTGGTCTCAACGCAGGCAGGCCGACGAGCCAGGCTATTTCGCTAGGCTGGCTACGCGTCAGCGCCCGGAGTTTTTCTGGATTGGTTGCTCTGACAGCAGAGTACCCGCCAACGTCGTTGCGGGTCTCGATCCTGGTGAAGTCTTCGTCCATCGCAATGTCGCCAATGTCGTCCATTCCGCCGACATGAACCTGCTAAGTTCTCTTGAATTCGCAGTGGAAACGCTTGCAGTGAGCGAAATCATCGTATGTGGGCATTACGGTTGCGGAGGTGTTCGAGCCGTGACAGAGGATCTGCCGCATGGCCTGTCGGATCACTGGTTGGAACCTATCCGCCGCTTGGCGCGGTCCTATGCCCTGGATCTTGCAACCTTGGTTGATCATGAATCCCGGCTTAACCGGCTGGCGGAATTAAACGTGGTGGAAGGTGTCCGTCGCGTCGCGGAAACGCCGATTGTGCAGAAGGCCTGGACGCGTGGAATTTCGCTTTCGGTACATGGTTTGATCTATGGCTTGAAGGATGGGCTGCTCCGGGATCTGGGCTGCACAGTCTCGACGCCGACCCTTCTAACAGAGGCGCCAAGGTAATCTCTCGGCCAGATGCCGTCAGGTCCGTTGCGGAATGTGATTGCGACTAGGCTGCCGAGCCTCTTAGCGGCCCGTTCTTGCACGAGCTTTTTGTTCCCGCCAATGTCTGAGCGGCTTTCCGGCAACAACCCCAGCCTTGATATTGCATCCGGCTGTGACGCCGTGCGAATAGAGGCGAAAGAACGCCTGCGCGGCCGCGGCCGCAACCCGAGGACAAGATGACATCCAACCCAATCATGATCGGTGGCGTTGCCGCTGATCGCCTCAGATCGATCAGCGAGCGTGAGGCCGCAGCCTACGCTAAGGCACGCCCCAAGACCCGCACCGCCTTGCAAAACGGCAGTGCGGCCTTTCTGGACGGTGTTCCGATGCTCTGGATGCTCGACTGGCCGCAGCCGTTTCCGATGCTTGTTGCCGAGGCATCCGGCGCGACGTTGACTGATATTGACGGCCATAGGCTGGACGATTTCTGCCTTGGCGACACAGGGTCCATGTTCGGCCATTCGCCGGCGCCCGTCGCCGCAGCGATTTCGGAACAGGCAAGCCGTGGTCTGACCTATATGCTTCCGACGCTCGACGCGCTTGACGTTGGCTCGCTCTTGCAAGAGAAATTCGGCCCGTTCCGTTGGCAAATCGCCACGACAGCGACCGACGCCAACCGGTTTTCAATCCGTGTCGCTCGTGCCGTGACCGGCCGGCCAAAAATTTTGTTCTTTGCAGGCTGCTACCATGGTGCTGTTGACGATGCGATGGGCCGCGACGAGGGCGGCCGCACCGTCGCAAGGCCCGGCCTCGTCGGGCAGGTCGTCGATCTGAACGAGACCTCGGTCGTCGTCGAATTCAACGATCTCGACGCACTCGAAGCGGCACTGGCCAAGGGCGACGTCGCCGCGGTTCTGGCCGAGCCGGTCATGACAAATTCCTGCATGGTGTTGCCGGAGCCGGGCTATCACGATGCCCTGCGCGCACTGACCCGAAAGTACGGCACGCTTCTGATCATCGACGAAACCCATACGATAAGCACCGGACTTGGCGGCTATACACGGACGCACGGGCTCGAACCCGACATGTTCGTACTCGGCAAACCGGTGGCCGGGGGCCTGCCGGCTGCGGTTTGGGGCATGGCCGACGACGTCGCACGGCGTTTCGCCGAATTCGACGCGACGCGGCCCCCCGGTTTTTCCGGAATCGGAACCACGCTTTCGGCCAACCCGTTGCAGTTCGCGGCGATGAAAGCAAACCTGAGCGAGGTCATGACGGAAGAAAACTATGCCCATATGGAGGCGGGCGCCACGCGTCTGGCAAGCGGACTGAGCGCTGCGATCGCCCGTCACAAAGCGCCGTGGCATTGCGTGCGCGTCGGTGCGCGTGTCGAATTCATCTGCCATCCGACGCTGCTTCGCAACGGTACGGAAAGCTACGAGGCTCATAAGCCAGAGCTTGAAAAAGCCATTCACGCCGCGCTTGTAAACAAGGGCTGCCTGATTGCGCCGTTCCACAACATGATGCTGGTCAGCCCGGCAACAAGCTTTGAACAGATCGACCGCCTGATCGCGGCATTTGACGAAATTACCGCGGAGTTGATGGCATGAGCACGCAATCCCATAGCCCCTCCGGATCGACCGTTGCCGAGGCCGAAGCCTTCCTTGCGGCGCATCCCGACATTGAAGCATTTGACATCGTTTTGCACGATTCAAACGGCATCGGACGCGGCAAAATCATCCGTCGGCATGAACTGATCTCGATCTACAACGGCGGGCGGCACATGCCGATCTCAATCCTCGGTCTGGACATCTGCGGCGAGGATGTGGACGAAACCGGCCTGATCTGGGAACAGGGCGATCAGGATTTGCGCGCATGGCCCATCCCGGGAACACTGGTTCCGTTGCATGGAACGACTCCACCGCGCGGCGAAGTGCTGATGTCGCTCTATGCGCTTGACGGAACTCCGATGTCCTCGGACCCCCGGCACGCTTTGATGCGTCAAGCGCAAGCAATGGCCGCCGAAGGCTTGTATCCTGCCGCGGCCTTTGAGCTTGAGTTTTTTCTGCTGGCCAATGACCGCGATGCCGATGGAAAGGTGCGGCCTGCGGCTGCGGTCCTCGACGGGCGCCGATCCGACAAGACCGAAGTCTATTCGGTCGACCACCTGCACGGTATGGAACCGCTGTTCTCGGAGATATACGCCGCCACCGCCAAGGCCGGTATCAAGGCCGAGACCGTGATCTCGGAATATGCACCGGGCCAATATGAAATGACGCTGCACTACCGCACCGATGTGATGCAGGCGGCCGACGATCTTGTGCGGCTCAAGCGCATCGTGCGGCTCACCGCGCGGCGGTTCGGCGTGACGGCCTGCTTCATGTCGAAGCCGGTAGAGGACTATGCCGGATCCGGTATGCATTTCCACGTCTCGCTGCTGGATGGGCAGGGCAACAACCTTTTTTCCGAAACCCGTGAAGGCGAGTGGAACCAGACCTTGCTGCATGCGCTGGGCGGGATGCGTGACACGATGGGGGATGCGATGCTTGTTTTCGCGCCCCATGCCAATTCGTGGCGACGTTTCGCGAATGAAAGCTACGCACCGATTTCCGACAACTGGGGGGTAAATAACCGATCAGTGGCGCTGCGCGTCCCCGCGGGTCCCGTGTCTGCCCGGCGCATCGAACACCGGCCATCCGGAGTCGATGCCAACCCTTATCTGGTCGCGGCGACGATCCTTGCCGCGATCCGGCACGGCCTTAAGAACAAGATCGATCCGGGTCCGGAAACCACGGGGAACGGCTATGAAGAGGGTGCCACCAATGCCTTGCCCCGCGACTGGCGTTCAGCGATAGAGGCGGCGCGAGGCTCTGCCTTCCTGAAAGATGCGCTGGGCGAAGGCATGCACCGGACCTTTACCGCCGTCAAATGTGCTGAATACGCCCGCGTCTCGCGCACTATTCCGGACGTCGACTACCAGCTCTACCTTCATACGGTCTGACAGTCAGAGCGCGGCCCATGTCAGGCCCAGATTGCAAGCGTTCGTTCGATTGCCCAGAACGCAGCCATCGTGCCAATGCCGTAGGCGACGGCGGCGCGCGCCGGTCTGGGTGGTACCGCGCCGATCAGGTCGAGCGCGCGTGAAGCCAGCAGCAAGGCCAGGATGAACAGGATCTGCCCCGCTTCGACGCCGACATTGAAAAAAAGCAGCGCCGCTGGAACTGCCTCCGGCGGCAGGCCGACCGAACTCAGCGCACCGGCAAAGCCAAAGCCGTGCAACAGCCCAAAGCCGAAGGCAATTAGCCACGGTCGTTCAATTGCGATGCCGGTCTCGCCCCGACTTCGCAATACGACTTCGGCGGCGACCACCATGATCGACATCGCGATCAACGCCTCGATCAACCCCGATGGTGCGGAAACAAAGCCAAGCGTTGCTGCCGCCAGTGTGATCGAATGGGCTAGTGTAAAAGCCGTCACCGTCCCCAATAGCCGCTTCCAACCCGAAACGAGCAATAGGAGCGCCGTCACAAACAGCAGATGGTCAATCCCGAGCAGGATATGTTCGACGCCAAGCCAGAAATAAGTCACAGCCACCTGCATCAAGCTGCGTTGCCCCTGAAGTTCGACAGACGTCGCCTCTGGCGTCGCGCGAAGGGTCTCGGTGCCGCCACTCAGATAGTCGACACGGACCAGAACATCGGTGCGCAGCCGCTCCAGTCCGTCGATCCGGACCTGCTGGCGCGCAAGCCCGCCTGGGCAGATGACCTTGCGCTGCTCTTCGGCCCGAACGCCATCCTGCCGTCGCTCGGGAAGCCCTTTCGTCTCGCAGGTCGCTGGCAAAACCGGGGTCAGACCAAGGGTCTGATCGCCGCGTGCGGGTACCCGCCAAAGCATGTCGAATTGATCCGGCGCGGTTTCGGTCATCTGCAATAAGCCCGGTCGGACTTCGTGCGCGGTCGCGATCCAAGGAATGCCCGAGAGCACCGCTGCCAGAAAGATTGTGGCTGCGATGTCGCGCATCATCGTGCCTCTCCGTCGATCTCGATTTGATAGCCTTGTTTCAGTCGCTCGATCAGGGCTTTCGCCGCGTCGTTTTCCTGTTGATAGGCAAAGTCACGTGCAACTTCGGCCCGGACTTCCTCGAAATTCGGGGCGCCTGCTGTCTGTACCTGATCGACGCGGATGATATGCCAGCCAAAAGTAGACTGCACCGGGTCGGTCCACGCACCAATCGGCAATCCGGTAAGCATTTCGGCAAAGCCGGTGCCAAATGACCTGTCGATCTCTTGCGCGGGAGCGGAGCCCATAGCCGGCGGCAACAGCGATCCCTTGCCGAGCTCGCGTGTGTCCGGCGGGTTTGCACCATTCAACTGGACGATCAGCGCATCCCAGACTGCGCTTTCTTCGTCACTCTGGCGTTCGCCCAGATAGATCTGCTGAAAACTGATCCGGTCGGGCCCGACATAGCGGTCGGGATTCGCGTCGAAAAAGGCCCGCAGTTGCGCTTCGTCGGGTTCGATGCGCGACAGACCGTCCTGCAGCAGGAACTCCATCTTCTGGCGCAACCGCCTACGGATTACCACATCGTCGCTGTCGAGCCCGAGTTTCTGCGCCTCGCGGTACAAGACCTCCTCGGCCAGATAATCGTCGATAAGCCCGCGTCGTTCTTCTTCGGTGGGCGGCCGTTTCCAAACCGACTCGAAACTTTGTGCAAGACTTTCGATCATCGGGGCCGTTATTGCGATACGCTCGGCCGGCGCGTCCTGCTTTGGCGCAAGAACGCCGTAGGCCAGGAAAAGCAGACCTCCGAGGATCAGAAATTGTGCTAGTGGCTCTTTCCAGAATCGCATCCGCTCTCTTCTCACATTTGTCGCTAGCTGCAGCGGCGTGAAATCGTACACGCTCGTTCCTGCGAGGTTGGCTTGGCGCCGTCAAGGGCATAGCGCCATCTGCACGAGGTGCAGGCCGAAACTTCCCGGTGAAGGGGGAGACTGTTGGGCCATGGCAATGGCAGATATGGCACGCGTCCGGACGAAATCCACCATGTCTTGCGGCCAACATCATTGACCGGTCCCCATCCTGACTGGAAAGTGCAGCCGTGTTGCACGATTCGGCTCTGCCCATGAAGCAGGCCCAACAGGTGAGGACAGTAAATGATCAAAAAACTCTCGGCAGAATTTTTCGGAACGTTCTGGCTCGTATTCGGTGGCTGCGGCAGCGCGGTTTTGGCGGCGGGCTTTCCCGACCTCGGTATTGGCTTCGTTGGCGTCTCACTGGCATTTGGTCTGACAGTGCTGACGATGGCCTATGCTGTCGGACCTATCTCTGGCGGCCATTTCAACCCGGCCGTATCGCTTGGCCTGGCTGTCGGCGGCCGGTTTTCATGGGGGGAACTCTTGCCATACTGGGTGGCACAGGTCCTGGGCGGTATCCTCGCAGCCCTGATCCTCTATATCATCGCATCCGGAGCGCCCGAGTGGACGGCAGGCGGCTTTGCAACTAATGGCTACGGCCAGCTCTCGCCGGGTGGCTACGGTCTGATGGCGGCGCTCTTGATGGAAATCGTCATGACGGCGGCCTTCCTGATCATCATCCTTGGCGCGACTGCCCCCAAGGCTTCTGCCGGATTCGCGCCGATCGCCATCGGCCTGGGCCTGACGCTGATCCATCTGGTGTCGATCCCGGTGACCAATACTTCGGTCAATCCGGCCCGATCCACTGCTGTCGCTTTCTTTGCGGAAACCGGTGCGATGGGGCAGCTCTGGCTGTTCTGGGTGGCACCGCTCGCGGGTGCGGCAATCGGGGCACTGATCTGGGCAGCACTCCTGTCGGACGGGGACGCCTCCTGACTGCCAGTACTCCGGTCAGGTCTTCAGATATTCCTCAAGCGCGCCGATAGCCCCGGCGCGCTTGATTTCGTTATGCGCGCTAGCGAAGGCGTCGCAGAACGCCTTGGACTCTCGCAAATCACCATAAATCTCCTGCTGATCAAGCCAGGCGAACGGATCGGTCTGGGTTCTTTGCGCTGCCGCCTGCAACGCATTCCAGTTGGGATCATTGGGCGCGATCTTCGCGCCCGCGTCGGTCTGACCCAGACAATATCGGCACCAGAGCGCCGACACCATTGCAAGACCCTTTGCATCTTGCCCCGCAGACAGGCTGTCACGCACAGACGGCAGGATGAACTTGGGCTGCCGGTTCGATCCGTCCAGACACAGCCGGGTGATCGTATCCGCCACACCGGGATTGCGGAAGCGTCCGATGGTCTGATCCAGATACTGCCCGGGCGAAAGCGTTCCGACCGGTTTCACATGGGGCAGTACGTCGCGTGCTTCAACCATGCGCAGGAAAGAGTCGATGACCGGGTTCGCCATTGCGTCATGAACGTATTCGATTCCCGCCAAGCCACCGGCATAGGCGATGATCGCATGGCCGCCGTTCAGGACGCGGATCTTCATCGCCTCATAGTCATGCACGTTGTTGGTGACGGTAACGCCAGCGGCTTCCCAATTCGGTCTCCCGGCCGCAAACGCGTCTTCCAGAACCCATTGACGGAACGGCTCACAGAAAACCGGTGCGCTGTCCTCAATGCCGAAGTTATCGCGCAGTGCCGAGATTTCTCGCTCTGAGGTTGCCGGGGTGATGCGGTCGACCATTCCGTTGGGAAAGGTGACATGAGCCTCGATCCAGTCCGCAAGGGCAGGATTGGCCGCCCGTGCAAGCCCCAGCACCGCGTTGCGCGTCACGTCGCCATTGCCCGGAAGGTTGTCGCAAGACATGACCGTGACCGGCGCATCCAAGGCGCGGCGACGACCCAGGCCTGCCACAATTGCCCCGAAAACCGTGATCGGTTTCTCTGGTAGTCTGGCATCATGGGTGATGTCGGAATGACCGGCATCGAACACGCCCGTTGCGGGATCGATGTAGTAGCCGCCCTCGGTCACCGTCAGCGAAATGATCTTTGTGACGGGATTAGTTATCGCGTCGACAATCGGCCCGTGTCCCGTTGTGACCGGCAGGAAATCAACCATTGATCCGATCACTGACGCAGAAAGCCCATCGGCATCGGTCTCGACAACCGTGCTCATCCAGTCCTGACCTTCCAGACGCGCCCGCATGGCTGAATCATTCGGTCGGACTCCAGCTCCGCATATGCCCCAAGACGGGTCGTGGCCGAGGTTCAGCAGGTCGTTTGCATAGACCGCCTGATGTGCGCGGTGAAAATTCCCGACACCGATATGTAGAATACCAGGCTTGACCGCGCTTCGGTCATAGGTCGGCACCGCGACCTTTTTGGCCAGTGCGGCCAGCGTATCGGTAGAAATTTTCATGGAAGTGCTTCGCTCGCGCGGTCAGAGTGCGTTGCCGGCCTTGTCGAACCGGTGGATCTTGCTCGTGTCGGGGGTCAGGAACACCTTGTGGCCATGGCGCGCGCTTACCTCTCCGCTGGCACGGACATTCAAAAGCCCGGCGGCCTTGGTTTTCACGTGGAAGAACGTGTCAGATCCGAGATGCTCAGAAACCCCGACGACGCCTTCCCAGTCACCCGATTTGGTCGAGAGCGAGATGTGCTCAGGCCGGATGCCGATCGTGGCAGCATTGTGCTTAGTTGCGATTTCACCCTCGATGAAGTTCATCTTCGGGCTGCCGATGAACCCGGCAACGAACTTGTTGCGCGGGTTGTTGTAGAGTTCCAGGGGGCTGCCGACCTGTTCGATGACCCCGGCATGAAGCACAACGATCTTGTCGGCCATCGTCATTGCCTCGACCTGATCGTGAGTCACATAGACCATCGTCGTCTTCAGCGTCTGGTGTAGCTCAGAAATCTCCAGCCGCATGTTGACGCGCAGCGCTGCATCGAGGTTCGAAAGCGGTTCATCGAACAGGAAGGCCGAAGGCTCCCGCACGATGGCCCGTCCGATTGCTACGCGCTGGCGCTGGCCGCCCGACAACTGGCCGGGCTTGCGATCCAGATAGTCGGTCAGGTTCAGCACTTTTGCAGCGCCGGCGATGCGCTTTTCCGCCTCGGCCGGCTCCATGCCCGCCATCTTCAGCGGGAAGGCAATGTTCTTCCTGACACTCATATGCGGATAGAGAGCGTATGATTGAAACACCATGGCAAGACCGCGCTTGGCCGGGGGCAGGGTGGTCGCATCGACACCGTCGATCTTCACCGTGCCCGATGTAACGTCTTCCAGCCCGGCGATCAGGCGCAGCAAAGTGGACTTGCCGCATCCCGACGGTCCAACGAAGACCACGAACTCGCCGTCGTCGATCGTCAGGTCCAGCGGCGGTATGACCTGAACCTCGCCGAAGCTTTTTGTGACTTTCGAAAGGGTAATGGTTCCCATGGTCGTCTCCTACTTTACGGCGCCAAAGGTCAGGCCGCGGACGAGTTGTTTCTGGCTGAACCAGCCAAGGATCAGGATCGGTGCAATTGCCATCGTCGAGGCGGCCGAAAGCTTGGCGTAGAACAGGCCCTCGGGGCTCGAGTAGCTTGCAATGAATGCGGTGAGCGGGGCCGCTTTGGCGGCAGTCAGGTTCAGCGTCCAGAACGCCTCGTTCCAGGCCAGAATTACGTTCAGAAGCACCGTCGACGCGATCCCGGGCAACGCCATCGGCGTCAGAACATACAGGATCTCTTCGCGCAGTCCCGCGCCATCCATTCGCGCGGCTTCGAGGATTTCGCCGGGGATTTCCTTGAAATAGGTGTAGAGCATCCAGACGATGATTGGCAGGTTGATCAGCATCAGCACGATCACAAGGCCGATGCGCGTGTCCAGAAGTCCGAGTTTGATGAACATCAGATAGATTGGATAAAGCACACCGACTGCGGGCAGCATCTTGGTCGACAACATCCACATCAGGATGTCTTTGGTGCGCTTTGAGGGCACAAACGCCATCGACCAGGCGGCAGGCACTGCGATGATGATGCCAAGTAGCGTTGATCCACCCGCGATGATCACTGAATTCCAAAGGAACCGCATGTAGTCGGACCGTTCTTGCACGATGGCGTAGTTTTCCAACGTCCATGCGAAGAACAGGAACTTCGGCGGGCTGGCAATCGCATCGGCTTCGGTCTTGAAGCTCGTAAGGATCGTCCAGAGGATCGGGAAGAAGATCAACAGTCCGACCGTCCATGCGGCGACGGTGTTGATTGTCTTGCGTTGGCTGGTGACGGAACGGGCCATGGCTTACCTCATGCGTCCAGGTTCTTGCCGACGATGCGCATCAGGAAGATGGCGACGATATTGGCAAGGATGATGGCGTAGACCCCGCCGGCAGATCCCAGTCCGACGTTCTGGCTTTCCAGCACGCGCTGGAAGATCAGGTAGGTCAGCGTCTTGGTGCCGAAGGCGCCCGCCGTGGTGACGAAGATTTCCGCGAAAATCGACAGAAGAAAGATCGTCTGGATCAGGATCACGATGGTTATGGCGCGCGACAGGTGGGGCAGGACGATGAACCAGAAGCGCTTGAGCACCGGCGCACCATCCATCTCAGCCGCCTCCAGCTGTTCACTGTCAAGCGACTGGATTGCGGTCAGCAGGATCAATGTTGCGAAGGGCAGCCATTGCCACGACACGATCATGATGATCGATGGCAGCGAGGCCTGGCTGAGCCACTGAACGGGCTCGGCGCCAAAGAACTTCCAAAGATGCGCCAGAAGCCCGTTCACCGGATCCATGAAGATATTTTTCCAGACCAGGGCGGAAACGGTCGGCATAACGAAGAACGGTGCAATCACCAGAATGCGAACGACGCCCTGTCCCCACATCGGTTGGTCCAGAAGAATGGCCAACAAGATTCCCAGAATCACGGTAATGAACAGAACACCACCGACGATAATCAATGTCGTCTGGATGCTCGGCCAGAATGAGCTTGAACTGACAAACCTCACGTAGTTTTCAAAACCGACCCATTCCAGCCCGTTTGCAAGGGAATCGCCGCGCAGAGGAAGGTATTTCTTGAAAGAGAAATAGAGCGTCATCGTCAGAGGCACGAGCATCCAGCCGAGCAACAGGATTACCGCGGGTGCCATCATGAGTCGGGCGGCAGAGCGAGAATGCTGGGTAGCCATGGGACACGTCTCCTCCGTTGACGGTCAAACCGTCTCAGATTTCGGAACGATTGTACAAGTTCTTGAATGGCGCCAGAGGGCGGCGTGACCGCCCTCTGGTTCGGGAGGAAGCTTACTTGTATCCAGCCGCTTCCATGGCATCGTTGGCCAGAGTCTGGGCTTTGGCCAAGGCCTCTTCTACAGTCTGCTGGCCAGCGTAGACGGCCGAGAACTCCTGACTCACCTCGGTTGCGATACCGGCAAACTCCGGGATCGCCGCAAACTGAATGCCGACGTATGGCACCGGATCGACGGTCGGGTTGTTCGGATCGGCGGACAGGATCGACTCCAAAGTCATCATCGCGAACGGGACGTCCTTGTAGTTCGGGTTCTCATACAGCGAGGTCCGTGCACCCGGGGGAACGTTGGCCCAGCCTTCTTTCGAAGCGACAAGCTCAATGTATCCGGTCGAGGTAGCCCATTCGATGAACTGCTTGGCGGCGTCTACTTTCTGCGAACCGGCAGGGATTGCCAGCGCCCAGGCCCAGAGCCAATTCGAACGCTTGCCAAGACCATTGTCCGGGGCAAGGGCGAAGCCGACCTTGTCGGCAACGGTCGAGTCGTTGGGGTTCGTTACGAAGGATGCTGCAACTGTGGCGTCGATCCACATGCCGCATTTGCCTTGCTGGAACAGCGACAGGTTCTCGTTGAACCCGTTGGTCGCATATCCTGCCGGCCCGGACTCGTTCATCATGCCGACGAAGAAGTTCAGCGTATCGGCCCATGGCTGAGTGTCGAACTGAGCATTCCAGTCTTCGTCGAACCAGCGCGCGCCAAAGGAGTTGGACATTGCGGTGATGAAGGCACCGCCTTCGCCCCAGCCGGCCTTCCCGCGCAAGCAGATGCCGTTGATCTCATTGCCGCGGTCGGTCATGGCCGCTGCGGCTTCACGGATGAAAGTCCAAGTCGGGGCTTCGGGCATCGACAGGCCCGCTTTTTCCATGAGGTCCGTGCGATACATGATCATCGACGACTCGCCGTAAAACGGCGCAGCGTAAAGCGTGCCATCATAGGACAGGCCGCCCGACATGGCAGGCAGGATGTCACCCACATCGTATTCGGCACTCAGGTCGTCCAGCGGCACCAGCCAGCCGTTCTTTCCCCAGATCGGAGTTTCGTACATGCCGATCGTCATGATGTCGAAAGCACCGCCCTTGGTGGTGATATCGGTGGTGACGCGCTGGCGCAGGACGTTTTCTTCCAGCGTGACCCATTCTACAGTGTGGCCTGTCTTGGCCGTGAAGTCATCGGTCATGCCCTGCATGCGGATCATGTCGCCGTTGTTCACAGTAGCGATTACGATGTTGTCAGCGGTAGCGGCTGTAGACAGCGCGCAGATGGCGCACGCGCCAAAAAGCGTGCGAACACGTAAAGTCATGTTTTCCTCCCAAGCTCACGAATGAGCAAATGTTCAATTAGTGGGCAAATACTCAGTCATAGACGTGATTCGTGTCAATCTGTTTCTCAAGAATTCAGACGGTTTGGTCTAAGTGGTTTGATCTAAAAGGAATTTTGCCGTGGTCTCGTCGGTAATCAGACCGGTGACCAACCGGCCAGCCAGCGCACCCATCAGCGGTTTGTGCTTACTCGTGCCTGCCGCGATGCAGATGACCGGGTTGTCATTTTGCGGTACGCGGACCCCGTTCACCACTTCATTGACACTCGTTTCAACGTATCGCCCGCTGGCGTCAAAGGCCCAGCCTACGATCTCGCCGATGGCTCCCGCGTTGGACATCTCATGCAGTTCGTCAGCAGATATGAAGCCGTCCACATGCATTGGGGCGTCGTCGGTCAACTGCCCAATTCCAACGATGGTGAAGTCTGCCTTCTTCGCCAGTTCCCGGGTGTTTCTGACATGGGGCAGGGCGTGGTAATGCTCGCGGTCAGCCGCGTCCTTTGCGATCACCGGCATTGCCATCGGATAATGCGGGGCGCGGGTCTTGTCCGCGACTCGCATGATGACTTCGTAGAACGACGCCGACCCATCCGGCGCCACGTTGCCCAGAAGAGACACAACCTTGTGCTGGGTGCAATCCATTGGCTGCATCTCATCGACAACCGCGCGCAGAGTCCGACCGGTGCCAAGGGCTATGACTTTCGGGTCCCTGTTGGCAAAGATACGCTCCATCTCCGCAGCGGCAACCGGCGCGATGGCCCGGACCGGATCGATACCTTCGGAAAGGCTTGGGGCAACACGGGACAGGCTCAAGCCAAACCTCCGGCGCAGCGCCGTCTCCAGCTCCATGCACTCTTTGATAGGATGCTCGATCCGGACCCGGATCAGCCCGTCCGACATTGCTTTTGCCACCAGCCGCTGCGCCCGCTGGCGTGAAACCCCCAACTCGGCAGCGATCTGGTCCTGCGTGAGCCCGCCATTGTAATAAAGCCAACCAGCGCGCGCGGCCTCGTCATCGACATTCGCAGAGGTTTCAGTGGCTATGGCCAATTTCATCTCGGTTTTTCAAGTGCGGGGGCATGGTGAAAGAATTCGTCGAAATCCGCAAATGAAAACCCGGCACCTGCGGAAATGGAGCCATCTCGCTCAGTTTCAGTGATGTGGCTGCCGCCGGTAAACCGCCAAACCTCCATACCTGCGGCAATGGCTGCGCGTATACCGTTCTGGCTGTCCTCGATCACCAGACAGCGGCCTGGATCGACACCCATCCGCGCGGCGGCGTGGAAGAATAGATCGGGGGCGGGTTTGCCATTGGCAACTTGCGACGCGGTAAAGATCCTGCCATCGAATCTGTCCAGCAAGTCGACCAGTGCCAAAGACCGCGTCACGCGCGCAGGGCTGCTTGACGTAGCGACACAGAATGGGATGGCCAACCGGTCCAGCACCTGCGCTACCCCCGGCATTGCTCGCAGGTCGCGGGCGAAGGCGGCCAGCAGCCGCTCACGGTAGGCCGCTTCGAAGTCGGGCGGCAGGATCACACCGAATTCACTGCGAATCTGATTGAGTACCGTCGGATAGCTGCGACCAAGGAAATGCCGCGCCACATAGGCCATATCGACATGCACGCCTGCGCCTTCCAGCGTTGCGATCAGCATTTGGGCACTCATCAACTCGCTGTCGATCAGCACGCCGTCACAGTCGAATATCACAAGGTCGAATTCTTTCATGGGCGTAGCTTTTTCACGTTTGCCGAGTCCCGGCAATTCGCAAAACATCCAGAACCGGCGGTGACAAAAATCGAACCTCAGTCGCGATAGCGGTTTGACGAACGGCTTCTCATGGTATTACCTCGCCTAAGTCCAAAGGGACAAAGCGGGGAATGCCTCGCGAAAGAAAGGGAGAGCACTATGAAAGCACGCTTCTTGAAGGCGCTGGCGACCAGCGCCGTCTTAGGTCTCGGTGCAACGACTGCAGCGACGTCGGCCGAATGCATCGCGCCTGCCAACCCCGGCGGCGGCTGGGATTTCACCTGCCGTCAGATCGGCAAAATCCTCTTTGATATCGGCCAGGTAGACGCACCTGTTCAAGTGACAAACATGGCGGGTGCCGGCGGTGGTCTTGCCTTCAGCACTGTCGTGAACGAGCGTAATGACGATGCCGAACTTATCGTTGCCGCATCTTCGGCGACCACCACGCGACTGGCGCAGAACGCCTACGGTGGTGCCACTGCCGATCAGGTCCGCTTCGTCGGCGCCATCGGTGCCGATCCCGGCGTGATCGTCGTGGCCGCTGACAGCCCACTGCAGAATCTGGGTGACATGGTCGAGGCGATCAAGGCGGATCCGGGTTCCGTTGCTTTCGCAGGCGGGTCAGCCGTTGGCGGCTTTGACCACATGAAACCGCTGCAGGTGCTTCTGGCGGCAGGGTTCACCGACATCACCAAGGTAAAATACATTGGTGTCGATGGCGGGGCTGACGCGATCACGCAAACCGTTGGCGGTTTCACCCAAGCGATGACCGGTGACATGTCGGAGATCGTTGGCTTCCTGAAGTCGGGTGAGGTGCGCGCACTGGCCGTCCTGACCGAAGAGCGTGTACCCGGTTTTGAAGACATCCCGACTGCCCGCGAACAAGGCTTCGACGTTGTCGCTGTGAACTGGCGCGGCCTTTACGTCCCCGGCGGCATCTCTGACGATGCGTTTAACGCCTGGGCTGCGAAATTGCAGGCCGTTGCGGATAGCGACGAGTGGAAGCAGGCGATGGCCGACAACGGTCTGGCCCCGTTCACCAAGGTCGGTGGCGATTTCCAAAACTGGATCGACGGCGTTATCGCACAGACTCAGGACTTGTCGCGTCAACTCGGCGTGATCCAGTAACATGTCTCGCATGTCAGACCGAATCTTTGGTCTGGTCGTGATCCTTGTGGCGCTCGCGTATATCGCGGGCGCCCTGCAGATTCAGACCAGCTTCCTGTCCGACCCCGTCGGCTCCAAGACGTTTCCGGTCATCGTTGCCTCGATCGCTGTGCTGTGCGGCGGCATCATGATCTTTCGGCCGGACGCTGAACCCGACTGGCCGGAAATGCGAACGGTGCTGTCGCTGGCGGTTTCCGTCGTGCTTCTGGTCGCCTATTCCTATGCGCTGAAACCGCTTGGCTTCATCCTGCCCACGGCCATCGCCGCAGGTATCCTGAGCTACCAGATATCGCCGCGCCCGGCCTATGCAGCAATAGCCGGCATTGGCCTTTCCGTTGGGCTCTTCGCACTTTTCAAGATGATACTCGGCCTCGGTCTGGTGGCCTTCCCGAAAGGACTGCTGGGGTAAGCCATGGACATTCTCGCAAACCTTCAACTTGGCTTTTCTATCGCCTTTTCGCCCTGGACCCTGATGCTGGCCGTGGTCGGCTGTTTTATCGGCACCATCGTGGGTGCGCTGCCTGGCCTCGGCCCGTCGAATGGCGTTGCCATCATGATCCCTCTCACCTTCTCGATGGGGCTTGACGCCACCGCTTCGCTGGTGCTTCTGACCGCGATCTACTACGGCGCGATGTATGGTGGGCGGATCAGCTCGATCCTTCTTAACATTCCCGGTGACGAACCGGCGCTGATGACCACGCTTGACGGTTATCCGATGGCCAAGGCCGGGCGGGCAGGGGACGCGCTTGTGATCTCGGGCGTGGCGTCCTTCGTGGGTGCGTTCCTGGCCACCATCGGCCTGATGCTGCTGGCGCCGCTCCTGAGCCGGATCGCTTATCAGTTCGGCCCGGCCGAGTATTTCGCGCTTTACGTTCTCGCCTTCTCGACGCTTGGTGGAATATCCTCGAACAATCAGGCAAAAGCCGCAATAGCCTCTTGTTTCGGGCTGATGATCGCGATGATTGGCCTGGATCCCAATTCCGGTATGCCGCGACTGACCGGGGGCAACCTGCACCTCATGGACGGTGTCGATTTTCTTGTCGCCATCGTCGGCCTCTTTGCTGTGTCCGAGGTGTTTTTCTTCATCGAAAGCCACGGCAAATCCGGTGCGCTCGGGATAACACTCGGCAAGGTGACGATTCCCTGGGCGGAAATTTGGACAACACGCTGGACCATGCTGCGGTCTTCATTCTTGGGTTTCATTGCCGGTGTTTTGCCTGGTGCCGGTGCGTCGCTCGGAAGCTTCATGACCTACATGATGGAAAAGGGTATCGCCGGCGAGAAAGGCGGCTTTGGCACGGGTGTGGCAAAAGGCGTCGCGGCGCCCGAAGCAGGCAACAACGCAGCCGCTGGCGGCGCGCTGGTGCCGATGCTGACGCTTGGTGTCCCGGGATCGGGCACCACGGCCGTGCTGCTGGCGGTGCTGATGACGCTAAACATTACCCCCGGCCCGACGCTGTTCAGCGACCGGCCGGACGTGGTCTGGGGCCTTATCGCCTCGCTTTTGATCGCGAATTTCGTGCTTCTTGCCATGAACGTGCCGATGGTCAAGGTTTTCGTCCGCATCCTGCAAGTGCCCCCGGCGCTCCTGATGCCCGCAGTCACGATGATCTCGTTTGTCGGAATCTACTCGCTGACGGGCAGCTATTTCGACCTGATCCTTGTCGTGGCCTTCGGTGTCCTTGGCTATGTCCTGCGCAAGATGGACGTCCCGACGGTGCCGGTGATCATGGGCATCCTTCTGGGCAACCAGATGGAAAAACAGTTGCGCGACGCCATGGTTCTGTCGGAAGGCGACTGGACATATCTTTTTTCGTCCGGCATTTCGGTCGGCCTGATCATCGCGGCGGTCCTGGGGTTCCTCGCACCGATGTTCCTGCGCCGTTACATGACCAAGCCGCAGGCCATTAGTGACTAAGGTCCTGATACCCTCCGGCGCGCTCGGCCTTGGCTATGACAAGGCCGCGCTTGAAAGGGGGATCGCCGCCGGGCCCGATATCATCGCCATCGACGGGGGCTCAACCGACAGTGGCCCCAGCTATCTCGGGCGTGGCGTGTCCAAATATTCCCGCGCCTCGACCCGCGTCGAGTGGCAAGGTCTGATCGAGGCGCGGGCGCGCGCCGGAGTGCCATTGGTCCTAGGCACCGCCGGCACCTGCGGGGCGGATTCCGCTGTAGACTGGCTGGTCGGCATTACCCGCGAAATCGCCGAAGCGACGGGCCAGCGCCTGAAAATCGCAGTGCTCAAAAGCGGGCAGTCGGCAGAGACCGTTGTGCAAGCCCTGCGCGATGGTCGGATTATGCCGCTGACCCCCGCGCCTGATATTGACGAGGCGCTGATCGAAAGCTGTACCAACATCGTCGCCCTTGCTGGCGCGGAACAGATTGCGGCCGCCCTAGCCACCGGCGCCGACATCGTCATCGCGGGCCGCACGACCGATACCGCGATCATCGCTGCAAGACCCCTTAGCGACGGCTGTAGTCCGGGCGGTGCGTGGCATGGCGCGAAGATCGGTGAATGCGGTGCGCTCTGCACCACGAACCCCGCGTCGGGCGTAATCATGGTCGATTTCGATGCCGACGGTTTCACCGTTCAGCCTCTGTCGGAAACAGCGCGCGCCACACCGCACACCGTTTCCGCGCACATGCTCTATGAAAACAGCGACCCGTTCATACTTTATGAACCGGGTGGGCATCTGGATGTGACCGGCGCCACCTACACCGCGCCTGACAAGCGCAGCGTTCGCGTTACAGGGTCGAAATGGGTGCCATCTGACAGTTACACGGTCAAACTGGAAGGCGCGCGCATGGCCGGGTATCAGACGATCTCTCTCGCGCTGATCCGCGATGCCCATTATGTCGCTCATGCACAGGACTGGTGCGACGATATCCACCGTCGCACGACGGAAAAGGTGCTCGACCGGCTCTCGGTCACCCGTGGTGATTTCAACATCGAATTGCGCCTGATCGGGCAGAATGCCACCCTTGGTGAACTGGAAGCGAACCTGGTGACACCTGCGGAAATCGGCGTTCTCGGGATCGTCACCGCCCGGACCGAGGCTCTGGCCGAAGAGATTGGCAAGATGCTGAACCCCTACCTGCTGCACCATTCCCTGACCGAGGAAGAGGAAATGCCGACATTCGCCTTTCCCTTCTCACCTGCAGAGGTGCAACGCGGCGCCATATACGAATTCTGTCTGAACCACGTGATGCGAATTGCCAACCCGATGGATGCCTTCCGCCTTGACGTGATCGAGGTCGGCGGATGACCAGACTGGGCGATATCGTTGAAAAGGTCCGCTCCAAGAACGCCGGACCGTTCTGGATGACAGTCGACATATTCTGCGGCTCTCCAGAGGCTTACGCGCGTGTCGTTGCCCTTCCGACTGCGCATATCGCCAGCCTCTTCCAGACCGACCAGCAATTGATCCGGCGCTTCGACATCCCAAATCTTAACGTTGTAAAATTCAGCTTTCCCCGCCCGCAGGTACAGGGATCGATTCATGATCGCGACATGCACGGTGCGTCGTTCGGCGCACTCTTGGCAGAAATGGACGTACCGGGTTGAAAAGAACGGCGTCGGACCCCGAAGAGTCCGACGCCGCCGATCGGTCTGGCTTCAAACCAACAGACGGACCCGAAGGCCCGCCTGCTTCCCGTGAGCGGAGATGGCTTTTCCCAAACCGACCTGACCCGTTGCCCCATCAACGCGCCTCGCCCCGCCGGATGGATATAGGGCCGTTGTCTGTCGGTGTTTTACGCGGTCACGACAAATCCTTTGGATTTTGAGACAATCACACGGTATTTCGGTTCCGGACCGGAAAAATCTGTGAGCTGGATCATGAAAGAGAGAAGGACCAGCCAGGTTTCCAGCCATAGGCTGACACATCTCGCTGCCGAACTCGAAAAGCGGGTACCGGGTGCTGTTGGCGAGGCACTTCGGCGGTCAGGTCTTTCGCGGGGCGACATTGGCCGTGAGTCCCACAAGATTGACGGCCACAAAGAGGCAGGATTTCTGGATGCCGCGGTCAGCATTCTCGAAGACACCACTTTTCCAACGGCAGCAGGGCTAGGCTTTGTCAAGAACAGCTCGATCCTTGTCTATATCGGGAAATACTCTGCGGATCTACGCAGCGGCATCCGCAACGGTGAGAGATACTCAGCCCTAGTTGATGGCGCGATGAGCTATGCTTTGGTGACGTCCGGCGACAAGGCGTCGCTTGTGTACGATTGCTCGGACCCACAGCTTGCAAGGCAGAATTTCTTGCGGGAATTCCTTCTGTTCGCCGGTCTCGCGGCCCTCCGGAACGTAACCCGCTATCAACTCCGCCCGCTAGAGGTCCTTTTCGAACACGGCCCGCCTCGCGGCGCGGCCCAAATGGAACTTATGGCGGGCTGCAAGATCCGATTCAACGCTGGCGCGACTGCAATTGTGATGACGCCCGCCACGCTTGATCTACCTGTCCCAACCTACGATCCAAGCCTGCTGCGCTATCTAAGGGGTTACGCCGATGCCGCATTGAAAGAGATCGCTGAGCACCCTGATAGCCTTCGCGCCCGAGTCGAACGGCTTGTGGCGGAAAGCCTGCCGGGGCGCTTGCTGCAGGCTTCCGAAGTTGCAGTTGAACTTGGTCTGGGCACCAGGACGCTGACACGGCGGTTGGCCGCCGAGGGCGTATCCTATTCCGAAATCGTAGACGGCCTGCGCAAGGCGTTGGCGACGACCTATCTGGCACGCTCCGAAGCGCCCATCTCCGAGATAGCGTTTCTTCTGGATTATGCGGATCAGGCGACATTTACGACCGCGTTCAAGCGCTGGACCGGAACGACGCCTAGGGCCTTCCGGAACGCGGCCTAGACTCCGGTGTCGAGCCAGATCGTCACTGGCCCATCATTGACGAGGGCGACCGACATATCGGCCCCAAATTTCCCGGTTTCGACTGTAAGGCCAAGCGCCGCCAACTCACGGTTGAAGTCTTCATACAGGGCGCGTCCGTCCTCGGGAGATGCTGCCGAGGAAAAGCCGGGTCGGTTGCCGCGGGAAGTATCCGCGGCAAGCGTGAATTGGCTGACCACCAGAACCGCGCCGCCGGTGTCCAGAACCGAACGGTTCATCCGGTCCTGATCATCGCGAAAAAGGCGCAGCTTGGAAATCTTGGCCGCCAGCGTGGCGCTTTCCGCGGCGCTATCGCCCCGCATCGCGCAAACCAGCACCAAGAGCCCCGGGCCAATCTGCCCGATCGTCTGGTCACCGACGGTGACGGAAGCCGCGCTCACCCGCTGCACCAGCGCCCGCATCGGGCCTAGACCTCGTCTGCCCAAGGCGGGTTCGCCCCGGCCCGTGACACGGTGATCGCCGCTGTCCGGACCCCCAGGTCCAACGCCGCTTGAAGCACTTCGGCATCCAGCTTCGCAGCATCGGATTTATTGAGAGCCCCGGCGCGGTGAAGGGCCGCCAGCACGCCCGCATTGAACGTATCGCCGGCGCCGACCGTATCGACGACTTCGACAGGCGTGGCCGCGGCCCTGACCTTGTGGTCGGAGGAAAACGCCGACGCACCTTTCGACCCCTCCGTCACGAAGACCGCCGAGGGTCCGCGCGCCAGAACACGCGCTGCCAGATCGTCCATCGAACCCGGCCCGTAGAGCCAGTGCAGATCTTCATCCGACAGTTTCACCAGATCGGCACGTCCGATCATTCGGTCGATCCGCGCGCGATAGGCAGCTTCGTCCGTGATAAAGCTTGGCCTCACATTCGGGTCGATCATGATTACCCGTGACGCTGCCTCGCGCTCTTGCAGAGCCTCGTAAGTCGCGCCGCAAGGCTCGACAACAAGGCTGATCCCGCCAAAGAACATCGCCTCTATTCCGTCCGGCAGGTCTGGCAGGTCACTGGTGGACAGCATCCGCCCGGCGGTATTCTCGTCGTAAAACGCATAGCTGGCCTGCCCGCCGACCAAGCGTACGAATGCCAGCGTTGTCGGGCGCTCATAGCTGACGGACAGATTGCTATCGACGCTGCTTTCGGTGAGCGACTTACGAAGCATCTCGCCGAAAAGGTCGGTCGAAAGGCCCGACAGAAATCCCGAAGGCGCGCCAAGCCGCCCCAGAGCGATCGCCGTATTGAAAACCGCGCCGCCAGGGTAAGGGGCAAAGGCGTCTTCATCCGCCGTGGTCTTTCGCGGAAGCATGTCGATCAGCGCTTCGCCACAACTCAGGATCATTGCAAACCTCTCATGAATGCGTCGTCATACCCCATAGCTGGCGTCGTCGGGGCGGGCAAGGATTGAGCCAATTGATCTTCGTCAGGATCGCTCAGCTAGTAGCCCTGTTCCTGCATTGCGATCAAATAGCCGACTGCCGCGGCGGCGATGGCGCCTATTACAACTGCAAAGGCGATCTTCCATGCCGACCATGGCCGTTCGCCCTGGACGCGGCCGGTTCGCCCGTTGACCACGAACCGGTAAGTCTGACCGCGGTACTTGTAGGCCGCCATCCAGACCGGCAACAGCACGTGCTTGAATGTCACGTCGGAAATCGCCGTCTGAATCTGATGGATGCGCTGCCGGTCGCCGCCGATGTCGAACTTGACGTCGCGTTCGATTACCCGGTCTATCTGCGCGCGCGCATCGACCCAGCCTTCATCCAGCTTGATCGTGTAGCCTTCGGCACGGAACCCGGCGAGGTATTCGGGGCGGTAGGGTTCGAGTGCGGCCAGATCCCACGGCTGCAGGGCGTCCGTGAAGTGCTTTGGCAGGCTCTTTGACGCCAGCACCAGCACATCGTCGAACCAGCGCGCGACCCGACCGGATGCCGGCGACCAACGCACCTTTTGCACTCTGATGGTTTCGGTCTTGCCATTGCGCCTGACCGTCCGAGATTCATAGTAGACCGTGCCGCGTTCGCCTCTGTAGGCGCTTTTCGTGTCGGCATCATAAGTCCAGTAGGGCACATAGATACCGTCCATCTTGCGTCCCTTGCGGGCGTAGTCCCGCAATCCGTTCGGGGCGAACCAAAGCGCTCCGAGCCAGCGCGTCATCGCATTGCGCGCCTCGGCTTCGGTCAATCCAAACGGCAAGAGTCCGCGTGGCTTGATATAGCGCTGGGTCCCGGTATCAAGCACCACCGGAGTGGCGCAGAAGGGGCAAGACTTGGCATGAATCTGCGGATCGAATTCGATCTCGGCACCGCAGTTCGGGCAGGAGGAAACCCGCTTTTCCTCGATCTCCTGCTCCGGCAGGGCAGAGGCCAGAGCCGCCTTGAAATCAAGTTCCCGGATCACGCTCTGCGAATAACCGCTGGCCTCGATGGGTTCTACATTGCCGCAATGGTCACAAACCAACTGGCCTTCGCCGGGGGCAAAGCGCATATCTGCGCCGCAAGTATCGCAGGGAAACCGGTGTTCCTCGGTGCTCATGCAGTGCGTCCCGAATTTACGCCCCCGGCGGAGGTGGCGGCATAACGGTGAAAAGCTGGGCCAGCTCGGCCACATCCTCTGCCCGCTTCCAGCCATCCTGACCCTGCGTCCAGACCAGCGTGTCGCGCGCCAGCCCGCCGTCAGTCGTCATCCGACCCAGCGTTGCCCGCGAGTAGGGGCCTGAGGTCTTGCCGTCCTTCGCAACATGCCAGACATGTTCCACCGGCAAGGGCGGCGGTGTCACTTGTGTCGGAGCCGCACCCCAAGGGCCTTGACGCGCCATCTGCGCGCCGATGGCCATGCCAAGTCCCGCACCCAAGCCGGCGCCCATCTCGCCGCCCGCCGGGTTGCGCGCGGCAGCGGTCATTGCTTCGGCCGCCGAATATTCTGTGAACCGTCCCAGATCGCCGGCCATTCCCATGCTCGTGCGCTTGTCCAGGGCCTCCTCGACGGCTGGCGGCAAGCTGATGTTCTCAATGTAGAGTTCCGGTAATTCCAACCCGTATTGCGCGATCGTGCTGCTGATCGCTTTGGCGACCAGTTTGCCCAGATCGCCAGTATTGGCGGCCATATCGAGCACCGGGATGTTCGATGACGCGATGACGCGGCTGAATTCCTGCACGATGATATTTCGGATCTGGTACGAAATTTCGTCCATGGTGAATTCGCCATCGGTGCCAACGATTTCGGTCATGAACTTCGCCGGATCGATCACACGCACCGAATAAGTGCCAAAGGCACGCAGGCGGATCGGACCAAATTCCGGATCGCGGCAGATGATCGGGTTCTTCGTGCCCCATTTCAGGTCGTTGAACCGTGTCGTATTGACGAAATAGATCTCTGACTTGAAGGGCGACCGGAATCCGTGGTCCCAGTGCTGCAACGTGGTCAGGATCGGCATGTTGTTGGTTTCGAGCATGTACAGTCCGGGCGTGAATACATCCGCCAACTGGCCCTCATGAACAAACACAGCCGCTTGGCCTTCGCGCACTGTCAGCTTGGCGCCATACTTGATCTCGTGGCCCTCGCGCTCGAACCTCCAGACCATCGTATCGCGAGTGTCATCCGTCCAGTGAATGACATCGATGAATTCGCCCATCAGGAAATCAAGAATACCCATAACTCACTCCTATCAGTTCAAAACTCAGCTTTCGCCGCCAACCAGCTCGTTGGCGATAACCAGCGCGTTTGCCTCGGCTTCGCGTGCCGACATGCCCGCGTGCATTCGTGGATCGTAAAGCATTTTCAGCAGCATTTCATCGTGGGTTGTGAGGCGCCCGAATTCCTCGTCGTCGTTGAAGATCGACGGCCTCGCCCGCGGGCTGTCATTGAACAACCCAAGTCCCTGCGCGATTTCTTCGTGGAAACACATGCGCCGCATCATTTCGGAATGCTCGGCCCGCACGATGGCCAGAGCATTGGTGATCTCGCCATCGTTGCGCCGGTCTTCGGTCAGCACCGCGCAATAATCGTTGCGGCTCATCCCCGCGATCGCGTCAATCATTCCCCGGCTGGGACGCACGCCTGCGCGCTGCAACAGCGGATTGACGGACAGGCGCTGATCCTCGTGCAATACGACAATATCGAAATTGGTATTGCTGTCAGAGATGACCATCGGATGCCCGGTGATTCTGCCGAGCCGGCGAACGTAATCTTCAATGAACATGCGATCGCTTTGCCGCACCTCCTCGGGTACGGTGTCACCGAAATAGACGCCAAAACGGATTGGATCTTCCCAGCGCCGCAAGGCAATCAGTGCCTTGCCAGGCAAGACCCGCCCATTTTCCACGCGCAGCTCTTCCGACAAGGCGATCGCGGCAAAATTCTCGGCCAGATTAAGTGCCGTATAAGGCACGTCCGGCCCGCCGCCATCGACCCTTAGGAGCCCCCGCGCCAGCAGATCGTTCTGAACGCCCAGATAGTAACGCTCAAGGTCGAAGCTCGCCTGCGATCGCACGGCCGGGCTCGCAGGAACGGACGCCTGTTCGGGTGGCGCAGAGACCACGGTCGAACCGCTCAGTTCCATGCAGCCGCCAAGTGCAGCGGCGGTCGCAAGCGCCAGCAACGGGCGCCAAGTCAGAATGCGGTCTGCGCGCAAGATTGTTTTATCCCTGAACCGAAGTCCCGATCGTATCACCGGATTTGTCCGAGCGTGCTTTGGCCGAAGCCAGCGTATTGCGAAGCTCCGACTCCATTTTGCGCAACTCCTCTTCAGCCGCCGCGCGCTTTTTCTTGCCGTCGTCCGCAATGGCAAGACTTTCGTTGATCGTGGCGATCAGGTCGGCATTGGCTGCCTTGACTGCCTCGATGTCGAAGACGCCGCGTTCCATTTCTTCACGCACCGTCTTGTTGGCTTCGCGCAGGTTCTTGGCATTTGCCGTCAGCAGCTCATTTGTCAGCTCATTGGCCTCTTTGACCGCGGCAGCGGCCTCGGACGAGCGCTGGATCGTGACGGCCTGCGCCAACTGCGTTTCCCAAAGCGGCACCGTATTAACGAGTGTTGAATTGATCTTCGTCACCAGCGATTTGTCGTTCTCTTGGACCAACCTGATCGACGGCAGCGATTGCATCGTCACCTGCCGCGTCAGCTTAAGGTCATGGACCCGGCGTTCCAGATCGTCGCGCGCCGCGCGCAGGTCGCGCAACTCCTGCGCAAGGATCACCGATTTATCGTCGCGGGCCTTGGCGACGGCGGTCTCCTTTGCGGGGATCACCTTGTGATCAAGCTCGGTCAACTTTTCCTCGCCTGCGGCGATGTAGAGCGCCAGTTCATCATAGAAGCCAAGCGTCTTTTCATACAGGATGTCGAGCGACTTGATGTCCTTGAGAAGTTTATGCTCATGGGTCAGGAGGTTGTCGGTAACCTTGTCGATTTGTCCCTGCACATCCTCGTAGCGCGCCACGAACTTGGCAAAGGGTGCAGCCTGCCCGGTAAGACGCTCCCACCACGACCTCTTGCGCCGGACATCCAACTCGCTGATCGAAAAGCCCCGGATCGTGGTGACGATATCGCGCAGGCTGTCGCCAGCGGGGCCAACATCCTTGTTGCGCACATCGGCGAGCATCGACTGGCTGATTTCCTGCAGCTCGGCCTGCGCCCCAGCGCCGAAGCCGATGATCGACCCGGTATTCTCCATGTCGATCTCGTCCATGCGCTTTTTGATCTCAGCGGCCAGCGGCTTGTCAGCCTTCGCAAGTGGCACAAGGTCGGTGGAAGGTTCGGGCAACACGACCGCGGTCACATCCTCAATCATCTTCAGATCGGCTGCGGCTTTCTGGCGAATGGTCTCGGTCATGGCAAAGTCCCTTTACTGATAGTCGCTTGCGTGAACGCCTTCGCGTTCAAGCCGCTCACGCAACACTTCGATTTCCACGTTCAGATCGGTTTTATTGTCCAGAAGAAATACCTTCGTCCGTGCGGCAAAGTTCTTCTCGAGATCGTCGAGCAGGGCCTCGTAATCGGCGCGCGCCTGCGCATCGCGAGTCCGGGCATAGATATCGGCGAATTTCGACGTCGCGTCGCGCGCACCCAAAAGGTAAACCCCCAGATACTTGCGCGCCGCTGTCAGGTCGCGCGGGTCCTCTTCGACGGTGCGGAACATCTCGCGCGCAGTGGTTTCGAACCGTTCGACCCGTGCTTCAAGCTTGCGGTCGCCCGCGCGCTTGATCGCCTCCGACATTGCCGAGAGATGTTTCTCCGCCTCGTCCACGGCTTTGGCGACGCGGTCCTGCTGGAACGTATCGACCCCTTCCATGCCCTTGTCGCGCATCGGGTCAAGCCCGAAGGAAAGCGAATGCAACACGGTTCCCAGAATCGCGAAGATCAGCGGGTTCGTCAGCGTGTCATTGGCCGCGAGTGTGGCGACGAACAGTCCAAGCCCGGTCAGCACGGAAGCGATAGCCTTGCGCGGCAGGGCAGGGCGGCGCGCGACCTTGCGCGCCTCAAAGGCGTCCTGCGCCCTGACGCCCTCGCGCGTAATCCAGGCCGCCAGAATAAGGATGCCAAAAGCGCTCAGATTCAGTGCCAGCCCTGACGGGTCCTGCACAAAAGCCCGGATGGCAAGTGGGATCGGCACGAAGAAAAGCAGGTTGACTCGTCCGCCGGCGCGGCTGCGCCGCTTGCCCTGCCATTGGTTGGCCGGCGGCGGCATATCACGGCGAGGCAGGTCCAGCCTCTCGTTGCCGGGACTGAATTTGCCGCCATAGCGCTCCGCCATCACACGCCCCCGGAAGCGGCGACATACATGATCAGCCCTAACAGAAGTATATAGGCAACTTTCTGCAGCCCGGTCTCAGTCACCAGCGCCCCCGCCTCGAACATTACTACCACCCAGACCCATATAGTCGAAGGGACCCCGCCTTACCAGAGTCGAGATGGCATCAAACGGGCTGCGGGCTGGTGCTGCTTGCGCATCTTCCGTTCGAAAATATCCCCGCCGGAGGCTCTGCCCCTGCCGCCACAGCACGCCTGTTACTTGCGGCGGCGCACCGGTTTCTTCTTGACCTCGGCATGGCCCTCGCTCGACAGGCCCAGCTGGTCCCGCACAACCCGTGGCTTGACCTCTTCGACCTCTCCGGCCTTAAGCTCGCGGAGCATGAATGGGCCATAGCTGACCCGGATCAGCCTGTTCACTACCAGTCCGACATGCTCCATCGCCCGACGAATTTCCCGGTTCTTGCCCTCGCGGATGCCGATCGTGAGCCAGGCATTTGCGCCTTGTTGCCGGTCGATGGTGACGCTCATCGGCTGAAACCGCTCGCCCTCGATCGTGACGCCCTTGCGCAACGGCTCCAGCATCGCATCCGCAGGAGTCCCTTTGACCCGGACCCGGTATTTCCGCACCCAGCCGGTCGACGGTAATTCCAGCCGGCGCTTTACCGCACCGTCATTGGTCAGCAAGAGCAAGCCTTCGGAATTGATGTCCAGCCGTCCGACGCTCATCACCCTTGGCATTCCCTCGGGCAGCATGTCGAACACGGTTTGGCGTCCGCGTTCATCCTTCGCTGTCGTCACCAGGCCCGCAGGTTTGTGATACAGCCACAGTCGCGGAGGCTCTGGTTCCGCCAGCGCCTTGCCATCGACGGTGATTCTGTCTTTGCCTGTCACATTCAGCGCCGGGCTGTCGATCTTTTTGCCGTTGACGGTGACCCGCCCGGCCTCGATCATCCGCTCTGCCTCGCGGCGCGATGCGACACCGGCCCGCGCCAGCACCTTGGCGATCCGGTCGCCCTCTGGGGTCTTCTGTTCCATAGCCACCGATTAGCGAAGGTCGCAGGAAAGGGAAAGCGCCTTGGCAAGCCGGTCTGGGCAGTGCATGACGTTTTTATGAGTTTCACAAGCCATATGCAGGCCGCACTAGCCCAGGCGCGCGCCGCCGCCGACCGTGGTGAGGTGCCGGTAGGAGCGGTCATCGTCGCCCCAGATGGCCGCATCGTGGCCGCCGTCGGCAACCGCACTCGAGAGTTGAACGACCCGACAGCGCATGCGGAAATCCTCGCGCTTCGCGCCGCCTGTGCCGCCGCAGGGTCGGAACGGCTTCCCGGTCATGACCTATACGTAACACTCGAACCTTGCCCGATGTGTGCAAGCGCCATCAGCCAAGCCCGCATCGCGCGGCTCTATTATGGCGCGGCTGACCCGAAATCGGGCGGCGTCGCACAAGGTCCGCGCATTTTTGACCATCCCCAAAGCCATCATGTTCCGGAAGTCTATGACGGCATTGGCGCGGATCAGGCCGAGGCCTTGCTGAAAGACTTTTTCCAGCTTCGCCGTTGAGGGGGACGACAGAACCTTGTGCCAGCGGCGCATACCGCTATCTTTCCGGGAAACACTCTATTTGACGGGGGACCTGCCATGAGTGGGCTGCTGGCGTTGCTTGATGATGTGGCTGCTATCGCCAAGGTTGCTTCGGCGTCCGTCGACGATATCGCAGGGCAGGCGATCAAGGCCTCGTCCAAGGCGGCAGGTGCTGTCATCGATGATGCCGCCGTCACACCAAAGTACGTCCACGGCTTTTCCGCCGATCGCGAACTGCCGATTGTCTGGGGCATCACCAAAGGCTCGCTCTTCAACAAGCTTGTCATCCTGCTGCCCGCGGCGCTGGTGCTGTCGACCTTCGCGCCCTGGGCGATCTCGCCGCTTCTGATGCTGGGTGGCGCATATCTCTGTTTTGAGGGCGCGGAAAAGGTGCTTCACACGCTCAATACCGCAGATCACTACGAAGAGGATCTTCTCGCCTCGAAGCTTTCCGACGCGCACCTTGAAGAAAAAAAGGTCAAAGGCGCGATCAAGACGGATTTCATCCTGTCGGCCGAAATCATGACCATCACCCTTTCTGCACTTCCCGAGGGCCTCGCGCTTTGGCAAACGACGTTGGTGCTGGCGCTGGCCGCCGTCATCATCACGGTCGCGGTCTATGGGACGGTCGCGCTGATCGTGAAAGCCGATGATGTCGGCCTTGCGATGGCGGGCAACGGCAGGCTTGCCGCAACCCGGAAATTGGGAGAAGGCATTGTTCGCGGCATGCCCTATCTGATGAAACTCCTTGTCATCGTCGGTACTGCCGCAATGATCTGGGTCGGCGGATCGATCATCCTGCATGGCGCGGCCGAACTCGGCTATTCCGGGCCTTACGATTTCATCCACGACTTCGCCCACGACGCGGGTCTGGCAGTTCCCGCCGCGCCGGGCGCGATCGAATGGCTGACCTCGGCTGGCCTCAGTGGTGTCATCGGTCTGATCATCGGCTTCCTGCTCATCCCGTTTGAAAAGTTCCTTTTTGCCCCTATCGCCGGCCTTTTTGCAAAAAAGACCTGAAAGACCGGGTGCTCTGAGCGGCTTGGGAATTGACTCTACATAAAATATCAATAGTTCATGATATATGGATAAGAATCGCACCCTCGCCGCTTTCGCCGCGCTCAGCCAACCTACCCGGCTGGATGTTTTCCGCTTGTTGATCCGAGCCGGAGAAAACGGCATGGCGGCGGGCGACATCGCGGCCCGGCTCAGTGTGCGCCAGAACACGATGTCTGCCAATCTTTCGGTGCTGCTTCATGCCGGATTGATCCGAAATCGCCGCGATGGGCGCAGCATCCTTTACTATGCCGATTTGGATGGTCTGCGCGGTCTTCTTTCCTTCGTCCTGCAGGACTGCTGCGGCGGCAACCCTGCTCTCTGCCAACCCGTGATCGATGAGATCGCCTGCGCCTGCTGAGGTACGACATGACCAACGACACTAGGAATGTGCTCTTTTTGTGTACTGGAAACTCCGCCCGCTCGATCCTTGCCGAAGCCATTATCGACCGTGAAGGAATGGGACGTTTCAAAGGCTATTCCGCAGGATCCGATCCGAAAGGGCAGGTACACCCCTACGCAATCGACCTGCTGAAACGACTGAATTACGATACCGGCTTTGCCCGTTCGAAGGACTGGTCGGAATTTGCAGGACCAGATGCGCGAAAGATGGATTTTGTCATAACTGTTTGCGACAATGCCGCCGCCGAGGTCTGCCCGATCTGGCCCGGCCAGCCGATGTCGGCACATTGGGGCCTTCCCGACCCCGCCAAAGCGGATGGCAACGAGGCGCAACGGCGACTGGCCTTCAGCGAGACCTACCGAATGCTCAGAAACCGGATATCGATTTTCGTGAACCTGCCGATGGCGTCGCTCGACAAGCTGTCGTTGCAGGAACGACTGGAGGAGATCGGCGAGACCAAGGACACCGCCGAGCCCGCATGACCCCGAAAGGACTGCCTGCTCGTGTCCCGGGTGGGCCGAGAAGGAAGACCGAGTGACCAACACGCCTGCACTGGACGAAGCCAGTTTTCGACACATTGACAACGCCCGTCTCTTTCCAAAGAGCCTTAGCCAGCATGCGCCGCGCATTCTCCTGCTTTACGGCTCGCTTCGCAGCCGGTCCTACAGTCGGTTAATGGCCGAAGAGGCCGCGCGGGTCCTGCATCGGCTCGGAGCGGATACGCAGACCTTCAACCCCACCGGCCTGCCGTTTCCCGATGATGCCGCGACGGACCATCCAAAAGTGCAGGAACTGCGCGACCTCGTGAACTGGTCCGAAGGCATGGTCTGGTCGTCGCCTGAACGGCACGGGGCAATGTCAGGGATTATGAAGACCCAAATCGACTGGATACCGCTGTCGCTCGGCGGCATACGTCCAACCCAAGGCAAGACCTTGGCGGTGATGCAGGTCTGCGGCGGCTCGCAAAGTTTCAATTCTGTGAACCAGCTCAGGATTCTCGGCCGCTGGATGCGACTCCTGACGATTCCGAACCAGTCGTCGGTCGCCAAGGCTTTCCAGCAATTTGACGATGCCGGGCGGATGAAGCCTGGCCCCTTCTACGACCGGATGGTCGACGTGATGGAGGAACTGGTCAAATTCACCTTGCTGACCCGCGACATCAAGGATCAACTCACCGATCGCTACAGCGAACGCAAGCAAGGCCATGCTGACCTGTTGCGGAGGGTCAATCAGCCTTCGGCCTGAACGGTATCCGGCCCGCGAGGTTGGCCGTTAGACCCTCAGGAATGCATCAAGGAAATCCACCGATCCTTCCCAAGAGCGCTATATAACAGCGGTTAGAACACAGGCTGGGCCCCGGTCAGACTTCGATGGCTTTCAGCACCTCGGGCTCTATAACCTTCACACCGGGCAGCGCCTCGATCATTTCGTATGCGGACTGCGCCAGAATCGGGAAGGTCTTGTAGTGGCAAGGGATTACTGTTTGGAAATCAAAGAACTTCCTTGCGGCCCATGCAGCGCCCTTCATATCCATCGTGTAGTGCCCGCCGCTGCACAGAATGCCAATATCGGGGCGGTAGTACTCTCCCATCCACTCCATATCCGCCATGATACCGGTATCGCCCGAAACATAGATCATGTGTTTTTCCCCGGCGATCATGAACCCGGCTTCCCCACCAGCATAGACGGGTCCATCGCCCCGGAAATCAATACTGGATGAATGCACGGCATGAACCATAGAGACCCTTACTTTTCCTAAAGAAATGGTTCCGCCCTTGCCGAAGCCGATCGTCTTGACGCCGTCCTCGGCACCCAGAATTTCCGAAAGTTCATGGATGCAGGCGACCGGAATGCCCAACTCCTTCGAAATCGCCGCAGCGTTCGAGGCGTGGTCGCCATGCCCATGGGTCAGCAGAATATGTGTCGCACCAGAGGTGGCTTCGGCTCTTCGGCCTTGGGGAAAGACCGGGTTGCCTGCCAACCAAGGGTCGACCAGCAGCACCTGATCCTCGATTTCAATGCGAAAGCCCGAATGTCCAAGCCAGATGATTTTCACTTTATCCTCCGTCGCGTATCCCCACCAACCCGGTTTTTCAAATGAGTCAGTGAATAACTGGAAATACTGTAGTCTGATCCCCGGCGAGACCAACAGGGGAAATTTGGATGAGCGAATTCTCAGAAACCTTTGGCGCAATTTCCGATGTGGTCCGGACCTATGTCGAGGGCATGGTCCACGGGGATTCCGCCAAGCTCCAAGCGGTTTTTCACGAAAAGGCCTGCGTTATCGGTCACTGGGACGGGGCTTTGGGCTGGGCGACTCTCGCGGAGTTTTGCGATGAGGTTTGCGGGGATGCCGCACGACCGGGCGAGGACTGCTATTGGAAGATCAATGCAATAAGCACAGATGGCGACACTGCGGTCGTTCGAGTCGAAAACGACTGGGCCGGAATTCGCTTCGACGACACGCTGACGCTTTTATTGCACGAGGGCCGCTGGTTCATCGTATCCAAGCTTTACTACGCGCGTCCGGCTTGAGCGACTGAACCAGGCGACCAACCAGGCAACCGCTTGCGGGTCGACGGACAGGGCGCTAAATGCTTGCCGACACACTAACGGAGACGCCCTATGTCCATCGACACGGAAACTGCCCGCCGCGTGGCCAAGCTGGCCCGGATCAGGGTCGAGGAAGAGAACCTGCCGGTATTGGCGCAGGAGTTCAACAATATCCTTGGCTTCATTGAGCAGTTGAACGAAGTCGACGTCGAAGGCGTGGCGCCGATGACGTCGGTGACGCCGATGCGTCTCAAGCGGCGTGAGGATGTCGTCACGGACGGAGATATGCAGGAGAAGATCCTGTCGAATGCACCCGATGCGCGAGAAGGCTTCTTCGCAGTTCCGAAGGTCGTAGAATAATGGCAGGTCTCAACACACTGACAATCGCGGAAGCGCGAGACAAGTTGCGCAGCGGCGAAACCACTTCTGTTGAGTTGACGGAATCCTGTTTGAATGCGGTTGAGGCATCCAAAGCTCTCAACGCCTTCGTTCACGATACACCAGAGATCGCACTGGCTCAGGCCAAGGCCGCCGATGATCGCATCGCCAAGGGGGACGCACCCGATATGTGCGGTATCCCCTTGGGAATAAAGGATTTGTTCTGTACAAAGGGTGTCCCGTCTCAGGCAGGTTCTGCAATTCTGAAAGGGTTCAAGCCAGAGTATGAATCCACCGTTACGCAGAATCTCTTTGATGCTGGCGCGGTCATGCTGGGCAAATTGAACATGGATGAATTCGCCATGGGTTCCAGCAACGAGACTTCGACATATGGAAATGTCGTGAATCCCTGGCGACGCGGGAATGACGACACGGCATTGACCCCCGGCGGTTCTTCTGGCGGCTCCGCCAGTGCCGTCGCCGCAGATCTCTGCCTTGCCGCGACCGGCACAGATACGGGCGGCTCGATCAGACAGCCTGCGGCGTTCACCGGCACCGTCGGTATCAAGCCGACCTACGGGCGCTGCTCGCGCTGGGGGATCGTCGCCTTCGCCTCGTCGCTGGATCAAGCCGGCCCCATGACCAAGACGGTGCGCGACGCCGCGATCATGCTCGAAGCGATGTGCAGCCATGATCCCAAGGATTCGACCAGCACGGACCTGCCGGTGCCGAATTTCGAGGCTGCGCTCACGGGTGACATTCGCGGCAAGAAGATCGGAATTCCCAAAGAATACCGGATGGACGGGATGCCCTCCGAAATTGAACAACTCTGGTCGGACGGGACCGCGATGATGAAGGATGCCGGTGCCGAGATCGTGGACATCTCGTTGCCTCATACCAAATACGCGCTTCCGGCCTATTACGTGATCGCCCCGGCCGAAGCTTCGTCCAACCTGGCTCGTTACGACGGTGTTCGATACGGCCACCGCGCCAAGTTGGCGCAGGGGGACGGTATCACCGAAATGTATGAAAAGACCCGCGCCGAAGGTTTCGGCCATGAAGTGCAGCGGCGCGTAATGATTGGCACCTATGTTTTGTCGGCAGGATTTTACGACGCCTATTATAATCGGGCGCGCCGGGTTCGATCGCTGATAAAGCGGGATTTCGAACTCGCATTTGCGGATGGTATTGACGCCATCCTGACGCCTGCAACGCCATCTGCCGCCTTCGGCCTGGGCGAAATGGCGGATGCTGACCCGGTGCAGATGTACCTGAATGATGTGTTCACTGTGACCGTGAACCTGGCGGGTCTTCCGGGTATATCGGTCCCTGCGGGAACAGATAAGAATGGGCTGCCTCTTGGCTTGCAACTGATTGGCCGCCCGTGGGCAGAGGATGATCTTCTCAACCATGCCTATGTCTTGGAGCGCGCTGCCGGCTTCGTTTCCAAACCTTCAAAATGGTGGTAGGACCTCTGGAAACGGGGAAATCAAAGGTACGATAAATGCGAATTGTGTTCGCCATACTGTCGTTGGGAAGCCTTGTGGCTTGCGCAGGACAGCCCGTTCCGGACTCGGGCGCTGGTGTCGGATTCAACGACTATTCCAGCTATCAGACAGACCGCATGCGTCGGGATGAGGATCTCGCAGGGGCGATTAGTTCAAGCGCGATCTCGAACGAAACCATATCGTCAGGAGCCACCCGTCCGACCGCAGCAAGCGGCCCCGTCGAACTGAACAACCCCGGCATCTCGGATGAACAGGATTTTTCGGCGGTGTCGTCGCGAGAGACGATCGAGAGTGACCGGCAGCGGATAGAGGCCAATCGCCAAGCCTATACGGTCGTTCAACCCACCGAACTTCCGAAGCGGACCGGATCGTCAGGGCCGTCTGTCGTCGAATATGCGCTATCAACCCAAAACCGGGTCGGAGAGCCGGTCTATTCTCGTTCGACTATCATGGGACAGTCGCGTTTCAACAAGAACTGCTCAAAATATGCATCCTCCGACCAAGCCCAAGAAGCATTCCTGAAGTCCGGCGGGCCCAAGAAAGACAGCATGGGTCTTGATCCTGACGGCGACGGCTTTGCCTGCTATTGGGATCCGACTCCCTTCCGGCGAGCGGTCTCGAACTAGGGTGCAGATTGTCGACCACCCGTCACCGAATTTCGGAGAAAGGCGGAACGACGCGAAGCCTGAACTGATCGTGATTCACTACACAGCGATGGCGACCACTCAACTGGCAGCGGACAGGCTGTGTGACCCCGCAACGGAAGTCTCGGCCCATTATCTCATTGCGGAAGACGGCAAGATATTGCGCCTTATCGCAGAAGATTGCCGGGCCTGGCACGCCGGGGCAGGAGAGTGGGGCGGCAAATGCGATATCAATTCTCGTTCGATCGGCATCGAACTCGCTAACGACGGGTTCAGCCCCTTTGCCAATCGGCAGATCGACGCACTGGAAAGCCTGTTGGCCGGGGTGATGGCGCGATGGCGCATTCCCATGCAGGGCGTTATTGCCCATTCCGACATGGCGCCGCAGCGCAAGACTGATCCGGGTCCGAGATTTGACTGGCGCCGCCTTGCGCTGTCCGGACTCGCGGTCTGGCCGGATCATTCAGGCGCATCGGAGACTGACTTCATGTCTGCGGCACGGTGCTTTGGCTATCCAGACGGGCCGACAGAGGATGTGTTGCGGGCCTTCCGGCTACGGTTCCGTCCTTGGGCTACCGGTCCGCTCGACGCGACGGACAGAGCCATGATCGCGGACCTAGCTGCGCGCTACCCCGTTGACCCGGCGCCTGCCAGCGCCTAGATCATCTGTCGCGCGGATGGCTGGATGATCACGGGCGGCAACGTCCGAGGAAAGTCCGGACTCCATGAAGCAAGGGTGCCGGGTAACGCCCGGCCGGGGAAACCCGAGGGAAAGCGCCACAGAAAACAGACTACCGGTCTTCGGTCCGGAAAAGGTGAAAAGGTGCGGTAAGAGCGCACCGCGGACTTGGCAACAAGGACGGCATGGCAAGCCCCACCCGGAGCAATGCCGAATAGGGACCTCGCGCGGGGCTGGTCGGGCAACCGATACCGCCCGCAGGGACGCTTCAGCCCAGAGGTCCGGGTTGGCAGCTTGACGCCAGTGGGTAACCGCTGGCGCAGAGGAATGATCATCCAGAGAGGGCGACCTCTCGGACAGAATCCGGCTTACAGGCCATCCGCGCGTATACACGGGGCGATCACCGGCAAATGTCTTGCTACTCACCCGAATTGCTGTTGACTCGGCCCCGGGGACCAGTAAAAGGCGGGCTTCAAGGATTTCACGGGCAGAGTTTTGTCCGGCTGCAGGAGAAGACAAATGGCGAAACCGACGACGATCAAGATCCGTCTGAACTCGACCGCGGATACGGGCCATTTCTACGTGACGAAGAAAAACGCCCGCACGATGACCGAAAAGATGGTCGTGAAGAAATACGACCCGGTCGTCCGCAAGCATGTCGAATACAAGGAAGGCAAGATCAAGTAGATCGCTGCCAGATCGAATTGAACAAAGCCGCCCAGATTTCCGGGCGGCTTTTTCTTTTGTCTTGTCTGAATGCCAGCGTGCGTGCGCAACCAAGGCCTACTTTTGACCGTATTCCTGTCAAAGGATCGACTATCCGTCCTGCTATTGGCCGCTGGAAAACTCAAAACAAAGGGTGACCAATATGAGAGCTTTTCCGATTGTGTTGATTCTTGGTTTGGCCTTGTCTGCATGCGCCACCGTGTCCGAGCGAACAGCGCGGTCAAGCGGCGTCGGATTTGCCACTTCCGCCAGTTCGACGTCAACGGCACCGGTCGCCGAAGGTGACTACAGGGCCGCGCTCTATCAGGACATTGCAGAAGGCACGCAATAACAAAAAGGCCGGTCCAAAGACCGGCCCAAGCATTGGATCTGTCGCTCTGGTTATTCCCGGTTGCCCAGGAACTGCAGCAGGAACATGAACAGGTTGATGAAGTCGAGATAGAGGTTCAGAGCGCCCATGATCGCCGACTTGCCCAGCCATTCACTATCCATGGCGTGCGCATGCTGAAGATAGTCGGTCTTGATCTTCTGTGTGTCATAGGCCGTGAGGCCTGCAAAGATCAGAACGCCGATGATCGAGATTGCGAACATGATGGCAGGCGAACCCAAGAAGATGTTCACGATAGAGGCGACGATCAGGCCGATCAGCCCCATGATCAGGAACGACCCCCAACCCGAAATATCCTTTTTGGTGGTATAGCCCCAAAGCGATAGCCCGGCGAAAGAGATTGCCGTTATCAGGAATGTCTGGGTGATCGATATCCCGGTGAATGCTGCGAAGATCCAGCTTATCGACAAGCCCATGACGGCTGCGAAAGCATAGAAGAAAAGCTGTGCACCTGCAGCGGACAGGCGATTGATCATCGCTCCGAAGGCGAAGACCATGATCAGCGGCGCAAACATGATCACCCAGCCAAAAAGGTTCGGCCGCAAGGTCATCGGATCGCGAAAGATCGAAAGCAACGCATCGTTGGACCCTACGGCCCAAGCGGCAAGCGCTGTCACCAAGAGTCCCACGGACATCGTGCCGTAGACCTTGTTCATATGGGCCCGGAGACCCTCGTCGATTTGGGCCGTCCGTACGCCGGCACCGGCGCGGGCGGTTTGATAGTCAGCCATTCAACTGCCTCCTAAATATCTGTCAACAGGCGGACCGCTGTGCGGCTCACCTTCATGCAGAGATATTGGCAGGGCTCACCGATATTTCAAGAAATTCCGCCTTTATTTTTGCAGTTTTAGCTGTTCCGGGTTAGCTGCGCCAATCGGTCGGGACATTCCAGAACGGGCGGCGAGATTCCGCATCCGCTTGTTTGCGGGTCAGGCCGAGATCGCGAAGAGCGCTGTCATCAAGGTTTCTCAAGGCGTCGCGCTGCTTTTTTATCGCGAAAACAAGGGGAAGAAGCGATGCGAGCGATGTCCGAGTCGGGCGCGAGGCGTGGCTGATCTGTGGGTTTGCGGTGAAAGTCATCATCTTTACTCCTTCTAAATCTGTGATCGATTCGGCTAGTCAGATCATTTTTCTTGATCTTATTGCCAGCTTCTGATTGATTGGTAAAATGAATGATTGACATGGATTTCATTAGAAAGCGTGATATGCCCCGAAACCTTGACATGACGGCGCTCCGATCTTTCGTCGCCGTTGCCGATGCGGGAGGGGTAACGCGCGCCTCCGGCTTTCTGAACCTGACACAATCCGCCGTATCGATGCAGCTCAAAAGGCTCGAGGGGTCTCTGGGACTGGAACTGATGGATCGATCCGGTCGGACAATCGCGCTGACAGCGTCCGGTGAACAATTGCTGGGGTATGCGCGCCGAATGCTCAGCCTCAATGATGAGGTCTATGCCCGACTGACCCATCAGGATTTCGAAGGCGAAATTGTCTTGGGGGTGCCGCATGACATCGTCTATCCCGCCATTCCGCAGGTTCTGCAGAGATTTCATGCCGAATATCCGCGTGTCAAAGTCCAGCTTCTGTCATCCTTTACGCGCTCGTTGAAAGAGCAGTTCGTACGCGGTGAATGCGACATGATCCTGACGACGGAAGACACTGTCGATGCAGGGGGAGAAACCTTGACGACGCTCCCGCTCGTTTGGATCGGGGCGCCAGGAGGGCAAATCTGGAAACAACGCCCGCTCAGATTAGCGTTTGAGCACCGATGCATCTTCCGATCGGGCGTTCAGGCCGCTCTCGACAAGGCCGGTATTCCTTGGGAGATGGCCATCGAATCTGAGCAAAGCCGCACAATCGAGGCAAGCGTCAGTGCCGATCTGGCCGTTCACGCGATGATTGAAGGGACAACACCGCCCTATGTGGAGATCATTCAACATGGCGGTGCCTTGCCGACGCTGGCCAAGGTCAAGATAAATTTCTACTGCGGGGACGCGACCAAGAGTCCGGTGATCCGGGATCTGGCGGCGCTGGTGCGTCAGTCCTTCGGGGTCAAGCAGGTTCATGCGGTGGCGTAATCACCACCTTTCCCGTTGAAGCGCGACTGCGCAAAAGGTCAAGCCCGGCCGCCGCCTGATCAAGAGGCAGAACATGGCTGATATGTGGGCGCAACCGGCCTTCGCCATACCACTGGAAAAGTTGCGCGAGGCTTTCCGTTAATATTTGCGGCCTGAAGCGTAAATAGCCGCCCCAATAGAAGCCAATGACACTGATATTCTTGACCAACAGAATGTTGGCCGGGATTTGCGGCACCTCGCCGCTGGCAAAGCCAATCGTGAGAATCCGGGCTTCCGGGTTGCAGGCCCGCATGGCCGCCGTGAACTGATCGCCGCCGACCGGGTCATAGACGACATCGGCCCCGCCCAAAGCCTTGATGCTCTCACGGATGTCCATGTTGTCACTATCGATCAGATGGTCAGCCCCAGCGCCCGCGGCCACTTCCAGTTTCTTTGCACCGCGTGCAACGGCAACCACTTTTGCACCCAAGAGCTTGCCTATTTCGATTGCGGTCAGCCCAACACCACCAGCCGCACCCAGCACCACGAGCGTTTCGCCCGGCCGCAATCCTGCCCGGTAATGCAAGGCTAGGTGGCTGGTGCCGTAAGCGACCTGAAATGCTGCGGCATCGGTGAAAGTCATTTCATCGGGCAGCCGAACACAGCGATCCGCAGGAAAGCACGCAAATTCCGCCAGACCGCCGCTTCCGGCGAAGACGGCGATACGGTCGCCTAAGGCGAAGGATCTTACCTCGGTCCCGACCTTGTCAACGACGCCGGCGGCCTCCATGCCCAAAGTAAAAGGCACGGCCGGGGTGTCCTGATAGGAACCGTCGATCATCAGAAGGTCTGCAAAATTCAGGCCGCAAGCCCGGACCCGAAGCCGCAATTCAGTCTCGGAGGGTTCCGGGATCAAGATGTCTTCGACACTGGGGGCCCGTCCCGACGTCGTGACGCGAAATGCTTTCATATTGCCTCCGATGCACGCAAGACCGTCCTACTCAATGCCCGAGTGAATAGCCATATAGCTCAACGAGATTACAACCATAAGGCGAATCGAATTGGGATGAGAGGCCGTTGTCTGCTCATTTTCAAATTGCGATTTTCCAGTCGCCACGTGCCTCGGCTGGAGCGGTGTTAGCATCTGTGAACGCCCGGTTTTCAGCATGAAGCACTCAAGCTATTGAAAAGGCTTCAAGATCGATCGGCGACAACTGGCCTATCCAAAAAGACAGGTTGAGATATGCCGTTCAAAGGCAGAGACAATATGCACGTTAAACGTTTAAGGAGGTATCCCATGAAACATCCTGTGGATGTGCACGTCGGCAAGAGAATTCGGCACCGCCGCTGGATGGTTGGGATGACGCAACAGCAGTTGGCTGAGAAAGTCGGAATCAAGTTCCAACAGATTCAAAAGTATGAAACCGGGATGAATCGCGTCAGCGCGTCGCGGTTGTGGGACATCGCCGAAGCAGTTGATGTTCCAATCAGTTTCTTCTTTGAAGGGTTGGATGCAGATGCTCACGCTGCCCCCGGTTCGTCGTCGATGATCCCGGGTGACATCATGGCAGACAAGGAAGCGCTGGAACTGGTGCGGTCATACTATTCGATCCCGGAAAACCAACGCCGGCGCCTTTTCGAACTGGCTCGCGTTCTGTCTGACGTAGCCTGAAATCATCTGGCCTCTGGCCCTCGGCCCGGCTAGACCCCTTGCAACGTAGTTGCAATGTCAAGGGCGCCAGATGACCGATCTTCCTCAATCCGAGCGTGAAGCCCTGATACGGGCCGCTCACGCTGCTGCGGATGCAGCCAGTGCCGTTACGCTAAGGTATTTTCGGGGGTCAGATCTTAACCTCCAGAACAAGGCCGACGGGCATTTCGATCCCGTGACCCGCGCGGATCGGGAAGCCGAAGCCGCGATCCGTTCGGTTCTCCAGCAAGTGCGCCCCGCCGACGCAATCCTCGGCGAAGAGCTGGGGCTACTGGACGGGCAGAGCGGCTTGACCTGGGTTCTGGACCCCATTGATGGCACTCGTGGTTTTATCAGCGGCACTCCGACTTGGGGCACGCTCATTTCGGTCCGCAACGACAAGGGTCCGATACTTGGGGTCATCGACCAACCCTATACGGGCGAACGCTTCATTGGCGGGTTTGGTGCCGCGGAGCTTCATCGCTTTGGTGAGGTATCCCAGATATCAGTTCGCCCGGCTCCAAATCTGTCCGGATCGATCCTGTTCACCACTTTTCCAGAAGTCGGATCGACCGAGGAGGGGGCCGCTTTTCGCGCCTTGGCAGCGAAGGTCCAGCTGACACGATACGGCATGGATTGTTATGCATATGCCCTTCTGGCGGCCGGAACCGTTGACCTCGTGGTAGAGGCGGGGTTGCAGGCTTACGACGTGCAGGCCCCAATTGCGGTGATCCAGGCCGCCGGCGGCATAGTTACCAACTGGCGTGGTGGCCCTGCGCATGATGGCGGGCGGATTCTGGCGGCGGCGAGCGCCGAACTGCATGAAGCTGCCCTTGAGGTTCTGCAGGCCGCTCCGGAGCCATAGGACTTGCCGCAATGCGCCGCATGGCGGTATGCTGCTGATGTAGCGCTGAGTCCTTTGCCCCTTCTGTCAGCGCAGGAGCACACTTCATCCGAATGGGGCCGACACGAAGTGTAAAGGCTCATCGATGAAGACTGAGAAACTTATCCGGAATGCTGACTGCATTCTGACGATGAATGATGATCGTACAGAACTGGCTGGCGCTGACATCCGCCTGAAGAATGGTGTCATCGCCGAAGTCGGACATGCCCTAAGTTCAACGGGCGAAACGATTGATGCGCGGGGTTGTGTTGTGACTCCGGGTTTGGTCAATACTCATCATCACCTTTACCAGACCCTGACGCGTGCTGTCCCCGGCGGGCAGGACGCGCTGCTTTTCGGATGGCTCAAGACGCTTTACCCGATCTGGTCGCGGTTTGGTCCTGACGAAATGCGGGTTTCCGCTCTTGTTGGATTGGCAGAGCTTGCGCTTTCTGGGTGCACGCTCAGTTCCGACCACCTCTACCTCTACCCCAACGGTGCAAGGCTCGAGGACACGATCGACGCTGCCCGTGAGATTGGACTCAGGTTCCATGCGACTCGCGGCGCGATGTCGATTGGTGAAAGTTCCGGTGGATTGCCGCCCGACAGTTTGGTCGAATCGGAATCGACGATACTTGACGACTGCATCCGAGTCATCGACGCCCATCACGACCCTGAGGTAGGGTCAATGCTGCGCGTTGGAGTTGCACCTTGTTCACCATTCTCGGTCAGCAGGGAATTGATGCGCGATGCCGCACTTCTGGCCCGCGACAAGGGCGTCATGATGCACACACATCTGGCAGAGAATGACGAAGACATAGCCTATTCAATGGCGCAGTTTGGCTGCCGACCGGGGCAATATGCAGAAGATCTGGGGTGGACCGGTGACGATGTGTGGCACGCGCATTGCGTCAAGCTCGATAGCTCGGAAATTGATCTTTTCGCCCGGTCCCGGACGGGTGTTGCCCATTGTCCATGTTCGAATTGTCGCCTTGGCTCGGGGATTGCTCCGGTCAGGGCAATGCGAGACAGGGGCGTCAATGTGGGGCTCGGTGTTGATGGGTCAGCCTCGAACGACAGCGGTAATATCGTCTCTGAGGCACGTCAGGCGATGTTGCTCCAACGCGTTGCCGCAGGAGCCAACAAGATGAGCGCGCGCGAGGCGCTCGAAATCGCGACCCGGGGAGGCGCAGAGGTGCTAGGTCGCCATGATTGTGGGCGGATAAGCGTCGGCAAGCGGGCCGACATAGCTATTTGGGACGTTTCGGGAGTTTGTACAGCGGGCAGTTGGGATCCTGCAGCAATCCTGCTTGCAGGTCCGACACAGGTGCGCGACCTCTTTGTGGAAGGCAGGCAAGTCGTTCGCGATGGACTGATCACGACGATCGACCTTCCCAGGGTCATCGAGACCCAGAACCTGCTCGCGAAGGCTCTCCGGGCATGAGATTGGTGGGAATGTTCGGAATTGCCGGCGTCGGCGTGCTGGCGCTCTTGGCTGGATGTGCGTCAGAGATGGCCGCCCCCATGCCGGGGAAGCCGCGCTCAGCCGAAAGCGCCCCCGCAGATGCGGACGCGGCCAAGCTCTTGAATGCAGAGCGTTCTCGAGCCGGGCTTTCGTTGGTAAGCCGCTCTGACAGGTTGGTTGCGGCCGCCATTACACATGCGCAGGATATGTCGGCGGCGGGCAATTTCTCGCATGTCGGGACCGGTGGCTTTTCGGTTGGCGACAGGGTTAAGGCGCAGGGTTACAGCTATTGTCTCGTTGCCGAGAACATTGCCCAAGGGCAGACTAATGCGGCAGAGGCGATCGACAGTTGGATGAAGTCTGCAGGCCACCGAAATAACATCCTGAATCCGGCTACGCGCGAATTCGGAATGGCCTCGGCGCCCGGTTCGTACTGGGTGCTTGTGCTGGCGCAACCCGGCTGCTAGCGCGTCGGCTTGCCGTCTATCCAGACTGCGTTTATGGCGCGGTCGTCACCCATCATTATGGTAGGGAACAAAGATTCCCAAAAGTCATTTGCTTGGGCGGCGCGCTGTTCCGTTGCCTTGGTCGCGGCGAGATCGAGTACGACAAGATCCGCCTCCAAGCCCTTGGATAGGTTTCCAACTTTGTCATCCATCCGCATGGACTGAGCTGATCCGACTGTCGCCAACCAAAACAGTTGGGCGGGATGCAGCGGATTTCCTCGCAACTGGCCGATCTCATAGGCTGCGGCCATCGTGCGTAGCATTGAAAATGACGATCCCCCGCCAGTGTCTGTCGCCAACCCAATTCTGTGCCCGGCGGCCTTCAGGCCACCCATGTCGAATAGCCCCGAGCCGATGAACGTATTCGATGTCGGGCAATGGATAAGCGCCGCATCCACCTCCTTGATCCGCGCTTTTTCGCGGTCGGTCAGGTAGATGGCGTGGCCGTACATTCCACCTGAGCCAAGCAGCCCATGGCTTTCATAGGTATCAAGATAGTCGCGTGCCTGCGGAAAGAGATCAGCAACCCATGCAACCTCATCGGTCTGCTCGGACAGGTGGGTTTGCATAAGGCAGTTGGGATGCTCGGCCCAAAGCGCGCCCATTGCCGCCAGTTGTTCTGGCGTGGATGTTGGTGAAAATCGCGGCGTGATCGCATATGACAACCGGTCCACGCCATGCCACTTGGCCAATAGTTTCTTGGACTGGTCGTAAGATGTCTGGGGGGTGTCGCGTAACCCTTCGGGTGCATTCCTGTCCATGCAGGTCTTGCCGGCGACTGCACGCAACTTGCGCCTTTGCGCCTCGGAAAAGAAGGCATCCACACTCTCGGGATGTATGGTGCAGTAGCTGGCCACGGTTGTCGTGCCGTTCGCAAGCGTGAGGTCAAGATACAGCCGCGCAATTTCGGCGGCGTAGTCAGGATCGTTAAAACGCAACTCTTCAGGAAAGGTATAGCTGTTCAGCCAGTCGATGAGCCGTTTTCCCCAGCTGGCAATAATCGCTGTCTGCGGAAAATGGACGTGCGAGTCGATGAACCCGGCGGTGATCAGCGCATCGCCGTAATCCGTGACCGCCGCTTTGGGATGTCTGGCGCGTAGTACATCGGCCGGGCCCGTATCCGCGATCCGGCCATCGGCCACCAACACCGCGCCCCGCCGTTCATGCCGTGCAGAATCTTCAATTGGCAAATGGAACGGATCACCGGTGAAAGCGAGCGTCTGACCAAGCAGAAGCGACTGTTCTGACATTTGAATTTCCTTTGTTCCAGCGAAGGATGTTAAACGTCCGAGACGCTTGCGTAAATCGGTCATTGCCTCTGTTTTTCAGAAGGTGTTTTGCCTATTGTGATCAAAAATAGGGGCCGTTGATGGTTGATCAGGCGGAAGTCGAAACCGATCGTGACGAGGACGCCTACGTCCTCGACAAGCGCCATGTGGCGGCCATCCTTGATGCCGTGGAGGCCGAGGATGCTCCTCGCCTGACGGAATTGATGGAACCGCTGCATGCAGCGGACATCGCCGACCTTCTTGAGCAGATTGACGGTGACGAACGACGCGCTCTCGTGCAGCTTTACGGCAAAGAGTTCGACGGTGAGATTCTCTCTGAACTCGATGAAAGCATTCGTGACGAAGTTATTGGTTACCTTCGCCACGAAGTCTTGGTCGAAGCCGTCCGGGAACTGGAATCCGACGATGTCGTCGACATTCTCGAAGACCTCGACGAGCCCCAGCAGGAGGCAATCCTTGGCGCGCTTGAAGATGCCGACCGGGTCGCCGTGGAACAGGCGATGTCATATCCGGAGTATTCCGCCGGACGCTTGATGCAGCGCGAAGTCGTGATGGGGCCTGAGCATTGGACCGTCGGCGAAGCCATCGACTATCTGCGGTCCGCAAAGGAACTTCCCGACCAATTCTACCACATGATCCTTGTCAATCCACGGCTGGAACCGGTCGCTTACGTGACTTTGGGTCGGCTGTTGTCGTCAAAGCGCGGAACAAAACTCCTCGACATCGTGGAAGACAGCTTTCGGACCTTTGAAGTGGATGAAGAGGAGGGAGATGTCGCCTATGCCTTCAACCAATACCATCTGATTTCAGCACCTGTCGTGGACAGCACCGGTCGTCTTGTCGGAGCGATCACCATAGACGATGCCATGGCGGTGCTCGACGAAGAGCACGAAGAAGATATCCTCCGCTTGGCAGGTGTGGGCGACGGGAGCCTTTCGGACAAAGTAATCGAGACGACCAAGCAGAGGCTTCCCTGGCTGGCCGTAAACCTTGTCACAGCCATCCTCGCTTCTATGGTTATCGCGCAATTTGAATCGACCATTGCAAAATTGGTCTCTTTGGCGGTCCTGATGCCGATCGTCGCTTCGATGGGCGGTAACGCGGGAACCCAAGCTCTGACAGTTGCCGTCCGCGCCATCGCGACCCGCGACCTGACTGGTTCGAACGTTTGGCGTGTGATCAGACGCGAAGCCATGGTCGGGCTGGTGAATGGCGTCATATTTGCCATTGTCATGGGGGCGGTCGGGTTTTTCTGGTTCGGCTCACCGATGCTGGGCATGGTGATTGCCCTGGCCATGGTTATTAACCTCATGGTGGCAGGGCTCGCAGGAATTGGCATTCCTGTCGTTCTTGAGCGTCTTGGTGTCGATCCTGCGCTCGCCTCGGGGGCATTCGTAACCACGGTGACGGATGTCGTGGGGTTCTTTGCTTTCCTCGGACTCGCGGCCCTGGTTCTGATCTGAACGGAGCAATCCCAAATGCAGGACATCGCAACCAAGAAAGCGGATGCGCGCAAGACGGCTTTCGCGCGGCGCGCTGCGGCACATACCGAACAAGCCAATCAGGCGGGAAATCGGCACCTGCTGGATTTTCTGACCAGGTTTCGTGGCGAGGAAATGTCTGGCTACATGGCGATCCGTACAGAGATAGACCCACTTGCTGCGATGTCTGAAATGGCGAAATACGGGCCGGTTGGGGTTCCTGTGATCATCGGCCCAGGCCTTCCGCTGGAGTTTCACCGCTGGGAGCCAGACATTGCGATGATTGCCGGTCCGTTCGGGGCCCGGGTGCCGATCAATGCCGAAGCCGTTGTGCCCAAGGTCATCGTGATGCCGCTTGCGGCCTTTGACAGGTCAGGGAGTCGTCTTGGTTATGGCGGGGGCTTCTATGACAGGACGCTGGAACTTTTGCGGCAGTCAGGGCCGGTTATGGCTATTGGTTTTGCCTACTCAGCGCAAGAATTCGAGCAACTGCCAGTCGAGCCGACCGATCAAAAACTGGATGCGGTCGTAACGGAATCCGGGGTCATCACTATCTGATGGATCAAGTCGCGCTTGCCCTTCCGCAATCCGCACCATAGCACAATGGCATGAGAATTCTGTTTCTTGGTGATGTTATGGGGCGGTCCGGACGGACCGCAATCGCGGAGAATCTGCCGCGGCTGCGCGATGCTTGGCGGCTCGATTTCGTAGTGGTCAACAGCGAAAATGCAAGCAACGGCGTGGGTCTGACCGGCGCACATGCAAAATTGTTGCTGGACGCCGGCGCCGACTGTCTCACGCTCGGAGACCATTCTTTCGACCAGAAAGACATGATGCAGTTCATCGAAATCGAGCCGCGGGTCCTGCGACCGATAAACTACGCCAAATCCGCTCCCGGCAAAGGTTTCCGGGTTTTCGAAGCAGCGGGGGGACGTAAGATTCTCGTTGCGCAGGTGCTGGGGCAAGTGTTCATGAAGCGCCCATTCGACGATCCGTTTTCGGCAATCGACTCGGTTCTCAGGGCTCATCCGATGGGCGGGCTGGTGAACGCCAGCCTGGTCGATATGCATTGCGAGGCGACATCCGAAAAGATGGCCATGGGCCACTGGTGTGACGGGCGTGCCAGCGTCGTGGTCGGTACCCATACCCATGTTCCGACTGCTGATGCCATGATCTTGACCGGCGGAACGGCCTATCAGTCCGATGCCGGGATGTGTGGTGACTACAATTCGGTCATCGGCATGGATAAGGCCGAGCCTCTGCGCCGGTTCATCACCGGGATGGGCAAAGAGCGGTTCACCCCGGCCAGCGGTGAGGCCACCTTGTCGGGCCTATACGTTGAAACGGACGACAGGACCGGCAAGGCCACGCGTATTTCCATGGTGCGCGAGGGCGGGCTTCTTCAGGCTTCCAATCCATGAATCATCGCTGGGGGCTGGTCGGCTTTCTGATCTTGCTTGGTGCCGCTTGGGGTGCGACCCAGCCGATGACCAAAATTGCCGTTTCGGAAGGCTACCGGCATTTCGGGCTGATATTCTGGCAATTCGTCATTGGCGCACTGCTGTTGGCGCTTATCAATATGTTGCGCCGCAGACCACTTCCGCTCGGCGTACCACAACTCAGGCTTTACCTCATCATCGCTCTGGTCGGTACAATCCTGCCAAATGCCGCATCCTATGAGGCTGCGCGATTCCTGCCGTCGGGAATAATGTCGATCGTAATATCGACGGTACCGATGTTCGTCTTCCCAATCGCCCTGCTGATGGGCACGGATCACGTCAGCTGGCAGCGGTTCGCGGGGCTGTTTGTCGGCTTCGTCGGCGTCGGTCTGTTGGTCGTGCCCCAAGCAAGCCTGCCGGACAAAGCGATGACCGCATATATCCCGCTCGCCCTTTCAGCGGCTGTGTTTTACGGGCTCGAAGGTAATATCGTTGCAAAATGGGGGACTTATGGATGCGGCGGCATTCAGGTCCTCTTGGGTGCCTCAATCGTCGGAGCACTTCTTACCGGTCCTCTCGCGGTGCTGACCGGGACGTGGATTCCTCCGCATACGAGCCTGACCTTGCCGGATCTTGCGCTTATTCTGTCTTCAGCGATCCATGCATTCGCCTATGCGGGCTATGTTTGGCTTGTCGGCAGGGCGGGCAGCGTCTTTGCTGCGCAGGTTTCATACCTTGTCACGGCATTCGGAATGTTCTGGGCTATGCTGGTCCTATCCGAGAGCTATTCGAATTGGGTTTGGCTGGCGCTCGGGGTCATTTTTGCGGGCCTCTTCCTTGTGCAGCCCAAAGCCACAACCGCGCTTGCAGGGTCTACGCCGCTGCCCCATGATGCAGTGCCGAAACCAGAACACGGATCGACATGATAGAGCTTGGACTTTCGGATACAGCGATGGCCTTCATGGGGCTTGCGCTCATCGTCGGTATGTTTGTCCTGTTCGTGACAGAGCGATACCCGGCAGAGGTGATTGCGATTGCGGGCGCAGCTTTGATGCTGGTTCTCAACATGTTGCCCTATGACGCTGCACTAACGGTTCTTTCAAACCCCGCTCCCTGGACGATAACTGCCATGTTTCTGGTGATGGGCGGGCTGGTCAGGACCGGGGCACTGGAATGGCTGACACAGCAGGCCGAAGCACAGGCATCACGACGTCCACGGGCGACGCTGGTGATCTTGCTTGGTTGCGTCGCCCTTGGTTCCGCCTTCATGAACAACACGCCCGTCGTCGTGGTCATGATTCCGGTCTTTGTGCAGGTCGCGCGAAAACTGGGAGTGTCTCCATCCAAGCTATTGATACCACTGTCATATTTTGCAATTTTGGGCGGCACACTGACCCTCATTGGCACCTCGACTAATCTTCTGGTCGACGGTGTCGCCAGGTCCAAAGGGCTGGCCCCATTCAGCATTTTCGAAATCACCGGCCTCGGCATGGTTCAGGTCGTGATCGGGATGGCCTATATCGGACTGATCGGGCGACGGTTGCTGCCAGACCGCCAGTCAATGGGTGTGCTTCTGAGCGATCGGCGCAAGATGAAATATTTTACCGAGGTCGCCGTGCCGGTCGATTCCTCGCTGATAGGCCGTAACGTAAACGAGATCGAACTGTTCAAGCGAGAGGGTGTCCGACTCATCGACGTGCTCCGCGGTGATGCTTCGCTGCGGCGGGATCTGACCGGCGTCGAACTCGCTGCCGGTGACAGGGTGGTACTTCGGACGGAAATGGCAGAACTTCTTGGCCTCCAGCAGAACAAGGACGTCCGCATGGTGGACGAACTGAGTTCCGTCCAGACCGCGACGGTCGAAGTGCTGATCACACCGGGTTGCAAGATGGTCGGTCGCTCACTTGGGTCAATGCGACTGCGCCGCCGCTATGGCGTTTACCCGCTGGCCGTCCATCGACGAAACCAGAATATCGGCAGACAGCTTGATGATCTTGTCGTGAGGGTCGGTGATACCTTGCTCCTCGAGGGTGCACCGGAAGATATTGAACGCCTCGCTTCTGATATGGAACTCGTCGATATCTCGCATCCGACGGTCAAGCCGTTTCGCCGCAGTCAGGCCCCGATCGCCATCGGCGTTCTGGTCGGCGTCGTCGTATTGTCCGCGCTGGGTGTGGCTCCGATCCTTGCCCTGTCGGTTGTCGGGGTCGCGATCATCCTGCTGGCAAGATGCATTGACGCCGACGAGGCGTTTTCATTCGTCGAAGGCCGGCTTCTGGCCTTGATCTTTGCAATGCTTGCCGTGGGCGTTGGGCTGGAACACGTTGGCACGGTTACCCTGATCGTTAGTGCCGTTGAACCCTTTCTGAAGGGGCTGCCCGCTTTTGCGGTGATCCTCGTGATCTACCTTCTGGCATCAACACTGACAGAGTTGGTGTCCAACAATGCCGTTGGTGTCATTTTTGCTCCGATTGCAATCGAGCTGGGGTACGCGCTCGGCCTTGACCCCCGGCCATTGGTGGTCGCCGTCATGTTTGCCGCATCTGCCGCATTCTCCACCCCGATCGGGTATCAGACCAACATGCTCGTCTATGGCCCGGGCGGTTATAAATTCACCGACTACATGAAAGTCGGTATTCCTCTGAACATCATGCTTGGGGTTGCCGCCAGCCTGCTGATTCCTTTCATCTGGCCAGTCTAGAAAATGCGGTTTGCCCTTGTTCTTCTTCTGTTTGCCTCTGCCTGCGCACCTGTCGCCGGGCTAGGCGGCCCCGTTGGGCGGGCAAAGCCAAACCGCGCGATCCTTTATCCGGTTGGTCTGAACCTTCTTATGTCAGACGGAACCTTGTGCGCCGGTCATCGTCCCGGGAACGCCAAAGGCTGGAGCGGCCAATTGTCGGGTTGTCCGCACCCCCTGTCGTATCAGGTCTCAGGATCCGATCCGACAATCCCTCGCCTCGAGTTGCATCGCGGTGAAGCCGGGCAGGGTGCGGCTGTCAGCGTTGACGGGGTGTCTTTCTCGGCTCCCTGACCCGATTGGAAATCGCGGTCAGAACGGCCAGAAGACCTGAATCGCCGGTATGGAGACCAGAACCACCAACGCCTCTAGCGGCAGGCCCATGCGCCAGTAGTCGCCGAAACTGTATCCGCCGGGGCCAAGGATCAGCGTATTGTTCTTGTGCCCGATTGGGGTCAGGAACGCGCAGGACGCAGCAACTGCAACCGCCATCAGGAACGGATCCGGTGAGACGCCGAGTTGTGCGGCCATCTGGATGCCAACAGGGGCCGCCACGATCGTGGTTGCCGTGTTATTGAGCACGTCAGACAGCGTCATCGTCACGACCATTAGAACCGTCAGGATCGCCCAAGGTGGCATGCCGAGGGTAAAATCGACCAATGCGCCGGCAATCAGATCCGTGCCGCCAGACGTCTCCAGCGCCCCGCCCAGAGGGATCATGGACCCCAGCAGGACGATGACAGGCCATTCAACATGGCTGTATATTTCCGAAAGGGGCACGATGCGGGCCAGCGCATAGGCCACGACCACCAAACCAAGCGCAACCGGCAGGTAAATCCAACCCAGGCTTGCGGCGATGACCGCGCTGGCAAAGATGCCGATCGCCAGCCAGACTTTCTTGTCCGCGGTCACCGCAAGACCCCGGTCGGCGAGTGGTAGACAACCAAGCCATTCCACAACATCATCGGCCTCATCCTGCGGCGCAAGCAGAAGCAGGATGTCGCCAGCCTTGACGGTGGTCTTGCGGACTTGACGCTGTAACCGTTTGCCTTGCCGGGAAATTCCCATCAGCACCGTGCGTCGCCGCCAGGAAAGTCCTATCGCTTGCGCCGTCTTGCCGTTCAGCCGGGAGGCTTCCGTCACCACGCATTCGACAACGCGCACCCCGTCACCTTCGGCCTGCAGAATGCCCTGTCGTTTCGGGTCTGAAAAATCCAGGGACAACGCCGCGCGAAATTCATCAAGTGCGTCCGGAGGTGCCTCAAGCACCAGCGCGTCGCCGGCTTCTAGTCTGGTGTTCCGCTGCGTGCCGTACCGACGTTTGCCATCCCGGATCAGGCCCAGTATGGCGACATCATTCTTCTCTGCTGTCTCAACCAGTTCGTTCAGCCGCTTGCCAATGTGTTTGCTGTTTTGCGGAATCGTTAGCTCGGCGATATACTCACCGACTTCGGTCATGCCACTGCCTGCAGAATGGTTGGCTTGGTTCGAAGGGATCATACGCCAGCCGACCAGCGCCACGAAAGCCAGCCCGGTTGTCGCGGCCACGATTCCGACCGGCGCGAAATCAAACATCGAAAAGGAAGTCCCAAGGGATTCCTCGCGTATTGCGGCAATAATGATGTTGGGCGGCGTTCCGATCAGCGTGACCATACCACCAAGGATGGTCGCGAACGAAAGTGGCATCAGCGACAAGCCCGGGCTACGGCCTGCTTTGTGCGCGGTCTGAATATCGACAGGCATAAGTAAGGCAAGTGCAGCTACGTTGTTCATGAAAGCGGACAGCACACTGGCAACAGTTCCCATGATGGCGATGTGGCTGGCCAGGCTTCGCCCGCTGTCGACCAATGTGCGGGTTATCAGAAAAATCGCACCCGATCGCACCAACCCTCCCGATACGATCAGGACGAGAGCCACGATCAAGGTTGCAGGATGGCCAAAACCGGAAAATGCGTCTTTCGTGGGTACGACGCCAAGCACGACGGCCGACATAAGCGCGGCAAAAGCCACAAGGTCGTAGCGAAAACGCCCCCAAAGCAGTAGCGCGAAAACGGCCCCAAAAAGCGAAAACAGGATGATCTGTTCAGTTGTCATCAACGCTCCCTTGCCATCACTACACCCAAAAGGATTGGTCGAAGGATTGCAACGCCTGCCGGACTTGCAGGCAGGGGGACGGGTGACATATAGAGGCGCGAAGCCGAAATCAGAGATAGGATCAGGGCTATGGCAGGCCATTCAAAATGGGCGAATATCCAGCACCGCAAGGGGCGTCAGGACAAACTGCGTTCGAAACTCTTTTCGAAGCTCGCCAAGGAAATCACCGTCGCGGCAAAGATGGGTGATCCGGACCCCGACAAGAACCCACGGCTGCGTCTCGCGGTGAAGGAAGCCAAATCGAATTCGGTTCCGAAGGATGTGATTGATCGGGCGATCAAGAAATCACAGGGCGGAGACGCCGAGAACTACGATGAGATTCGTTACGAAGGTTATGGTCCCAGCGGGATAGCTGTTATCGTAGAGGCAATGACGGACAACCGGAATCGAACCGCGTCGAACGTCCGGTCGATCTTCACAAAATACGGCGGCAATCTGGGGGAAACCGGTTCGGTCTCTTTCATGTTCGACCGAAAGGGCGAGATCATGTACCCGGCGGACATCGGTGATGATGACACCGTCATGATGGCCGCGATCGAGGCTGGGGCCGAAGATGTAGAAAGCGACGATGAAGGTCACTGGGTCTACTGTGCCGACACCGACCTGAACGACGTTGCGACCTCGCTGGAAAAGCAGCTGGGAGAATCCGAGACGACCAAGCTCATCTGGAAGCCGCAAACATCGACCGAGGTCGATCTTGAAACCGCCCAGAAGGTGATGAAGCTGATCGAAGCTCTCGAAGATGACGATGACGTCCAGAACGTGACAGCAAATATCGACGTTCCCGAAGACGTGGCCGCTCAGCTTTAAGCGGTCTTTCGGGGCTTGTGCCGTCACGGAGTATGGGATCATGTGCCGGAATGACGAACAGCCCTGATCGCCCGGTTGCCGGGGTCTTGTGGATGCTGGTGACGGGGGCCAATTTTGTCGCCGTCACCGCAATCGTGAAATATGTCGGCAGCAGCCTCCCTGCAGCCGAGGCTGCGTTTCTTCGCTATCTGCTTGGCTTGGTTTTCCTTGTCCCGATGCTCGGCCCGATGCTGCGCGCCGATTTGTCCCGCCAGTCCTTTTGGCTATTTGGCGCGAGAGGAGTGGTGCATACTCTTGGTGTTGTGCTCTGGTTCTACGCAATGACACAGATCCCAATATCTGAAGTGACAGCGATGAACTACCTTTCACCGATCTACGTAACCATCGGCGCTGCCCTCTTTCTAGGTGAACCGCTTGCCCTGCGACGAATGTTGGCTGTTGCCGTGGCTCTGGTCGGCGCGCTCGTGATCCTGCGCCCCGGCATCCGCGAGGTTACTTCCGGCCATATCGCAATGCTCGGAACCGCGATTCTATTCGGGGCATCCTATCTGATCGCCAAACTGATGTCGGGCCGTGCCAGTGCGGCGGTCGTTGTCGGGATGCTCTCGGTGACGGTGTCGATTGGCCTGGCTCCGTTCGCGGCAGCGGTCTGGGTCACGCCGACTCTGTCTCAATTGGGATGGATGTTTCTCGTCGCTTGCTTTGCGACCGCGGGCCACTTTAGCATGACCTTGGCCTTCGCTGCTGCTCCCGTGACGGTCACGCAGCCGGTGACATTCCTGCAACTTGTCTGGGCGGTAGCGCTGGGGGCACTTGTTTTCGGCGAACCTGTAGACGCCTGGGTCATACTGGGTGGCCTTATAATACTTGGGTCCGTGATGTTCATTACTTGGCGGGAGGCCGTACTGAAGCGTCGCGCCATCACCCCTTCCCACATCGCAACCAAGCTCTGAATTCGATCATCCAGTCAGTTGGACGTTGCCCCGCAGGCTATTCCACTACTCCGGAGTCTTGTTCAACTAACTCGTCGAGCGAGGGTCAAGAAGCTTCGCAAGCACTGTATCTTTGGTTACCTGACCAATGACCTTGCCGCCTTCCACCACTCCTACGGGATTTCCTGTCGCGTGAACTTTTTCCATCACGCTCTGAATCGTCTCATCGGGGCCGACTGTATGTTTGGGTTTGCCTCCGGCCGGTTCCATGACGTCGCGCGCGCAAAGAACGCCAAGTGGGTTCATATGGGCTACGAAATCCGCAACATAGTCGTTCGCCGGGTTTGAAAAGATGTCCCGGGGCGTGCCGCATTGCACGATGCGCCCGCCTTCCATGATCGCGATGCGATTTCCCAATTTGAAGGCTTCATCCAGATCGTGACTGACAAAGATGATCGTCCGCTTGAGCTTTTGCTGAAGGTCGAGAAGCTCATCCTGCAGTCGCGCCCGGATCAACGGGTCCAGCGCCGAGAAGGGCTCATCCATCAAGAGGATCGGAGCGTCCGTGGCAAAGGCGCGGGCCAGACCAACGCGCTGCTGCATGCCGCCCGACAACTCCCCGACTCTGCGGTCAGCCCAATCTGAAAGACCAACCAAGGCCAACTGGTCCCGGACCTTGGCGGCGCGTTCCGACTTTGGCATGCCGCCGAGTTCAAGACCAAGCCCGACGTTCTCCGCGACCGTCCGCCAAGGGAGCAGGCCAAACTGCTGGAAAACCATCGCGATATCATTCAGCCGCAACTTGCGCAGCGTGGCTTTGTCGGCATGGGTGACAGAGGTCATTTTGCCGCCTGCCTTGGCCCTCACTTCGCCCCGGGCAACGGGGTTGAGCCCGTTTACCGCCCGCAAAAGCGTCGACTTGCCAGACCCGGAAAGCCCCATCAACACAAGAATTTCGCCGGACCCGACATCCAGCGTGCAGTTGTGGACGCCCAGAACCTGCCCGGTTGCCGACTGAATCTCTCCGCGGCTCTGGCCTTGGTCCATCAGTGGAAGCGCCGCTGCGGGATGATCGCCAAACACTATCGAAACATTGTCAAACTCGACGGCGTTCATTCGCGATCCACCCGCAGCATGGTGTCGAGCACGATTGCGACAACAACGATCACGAGTCCGGATTCAAACCCCAAGGCGGGGTTCACAGAGTTAAGCGCCCGCACGACCGGAATTCCGAGGCCCGCCGCTCCGACAAGTCCGGCGATGACCACCATCGACAACGATAACATGATCGTCTGGTTCAAGCCGGTCATGATCTGAGGAAATGCGGCCGGCAGCTCGACTTTCCAGAGCACTTGACGCGGCGTCGCGCCGAAGGCTTGCGCGGCTTCGAGCAATGGCTTCGGAGTCTGGGATACCCCTAGTTGGGTCAACCGGATAGCCGCCGGAATCACAAAAATTATTGTGGCGATAAGCCCCGCCGAAACCCCGATTCCAAAGAGAATAACGGTCGGAATGAGATAGACGAAGGTCGGCAATGTCTGCATCAGGTCCAGTACGGGCCTCATCGCTCTGTAAAGTTTCGGTCGATGAGCGGCGGCGATACCGATCGGTACGCCGAGCCCCATGCACACAAGGCAGGATGACAGGACGAGCGTCAGGCTTTCCGTTGTTTCCCTCCAGTAGCCCTGATTCAGGATGAACAGGAACCCGAGCAAGACGATCAGGCAGGCCTTCCAGTTGCGCTGAATGATCCATGTCAGGCCAACGAAGATCGCAATGATCACGAATGCTGGCGGCGCCTGCAAAAGCCACTCGATCCCGGCAAGCAAGCGGTCTTCCATCGCGTCGGAAAGCATGTCGAAGAACCATGCGAAATGGTCCTGCAACCAGTCGAAGCCCTGCTTGGCAGTCGCCCCTATGGGAATCTTGGTTTCAGTCAGCCAGTTCACGTGTACCTCTCGTCACGCCGGATGTGTTTCCCACCCCGGACGCCGGGGTGAGAAACCTGATTGTGCCGAGCTACATGCCCAACGCGGCTTTAACGGCGGCCATGGCGTCGCCGCCGTCCTTTGTCGTAACGCCGGCCAGCCACCCGTCCAGAACGTTTGAATTCGACCCGAGCCATGCAGTCGCGGCGGCAGCGGGATCCTGTCCGTCGTCAAGGATTGCGCCCATGATTTCGTTTTCCATGGCAAGGCTGAATTCCAAGTTGCCCAGAAGTTTGCCAACGTTCGGGCAACTATCAGAGAAGCCGGCAGAGGTGTTCGTATAGACGGTCGCGCCGCCCAGATTGGGGCCGAACCATTCATCCCCGCCTTCCAGGTAAGTCAGTTCGAAATTCGCATTCATCGGATGAGGTTCCCAGCCAAGGAAGATGACCGGCTCACCGCCGCGATCCGCTTTGGCGACCTGCGCAAGCATGCCTTGCTCCGAACTTTCGACAACTTCGAACCCGGATAGGCCGAACGCATCCGCGCCGATCATGTCCATGATCAGCCGGTTACCATCATTGCCCGGCTCAATTCCGTAGATTTTGCCTTCCAGTTCGTCCTTGTGAGCGGCGATGTCGGCGAAGTTCTTGATCCCCATGTCGGCAGCTGCCTTGTTGCCGGCAAGAGTATATTTCGCGCCCTCAAGATTTGCGCGAACGGTGTCGACCGTACCCGCATCCCGATAGGGCGCAATGTCCGCCTCCATCGTTGGCATCCAGTTGCCGAGGAAAACGTCAACATCACCTTCGGCCATTGCGGTGTAGGTTACCGGTACGGACAGAACCTTGATATCGGTCCCGTATCCCAGCGCTTTCAGAATAACGGTTGTCGCTGCGGTCGTCGCCGTGATGTCGGTCCAGCCGACGTCCGAGAAGATGACAGTGTCGCAATCCGACAATGCAGGCGACGCGAAGGCCATCAGCGCGAGGGCTGATAGGGTCGATCTGAGTTTCATTTGGCAGGCTCCCTGTTTTTCTTGATTGATCAGTCAATAAAAATATATTGGCGCCCTCATGTCCAGCAGCATTAACACGCTGCAACTGCGATTCAGGCGCACATGTGGGCAGACTAACCTGACAATCCGTTGAAGGCGATGAAATTACCGCCCTTGCGGTGCCCGCCCGCTTCGCTGATATGGAGCGGGATGTTAAGGTTTCGTTCACTTGTTGTTTTCGTGATGTTGGTGGCTCTGCCTGCCGCGTCACAAGAATTCTCCGGCCCGATGAGGTTTTCGGATGCCGATACGCTGAAAGTCGGGCAGGTGACTGTCAGGCTGTTTGGCATCGATGCCCCCGAGTCGGACCAGAACTGCGAGCGCTCCAATGGTGAGCATTGGGCCTGCGGCCAATGGGCGACCCATGAAGCCAGAACACGGTTCGACGGTCGTACAGCAAGATGCACGGCGCTGGACAGAGACCTCTACGGGCGCGTAGTGGCCAGATGCCATCACGACGGTCAGGATATGAGCGAAGCGTTGGTCCGCGCCGGCATCGCTATTGCCTTTCGCCGGTACTCCATGGATTACATCGGTGCCGAAAAGGAGGCTGCGATTGCCAGTCGCGGTATATGGGAAGGCACCCTTCAGACGCCTTCAAGCTTTCGCGCAGCAAAGCAGTATTCACCCGCTGAGCCGCAAGGTGCTTGCAACATCAAGGGCAATGTCTCTAGCTCGGGGCGCATCTACCACTTGCCCGAGCAGAAGTACTATGGGGAAACTCGGATCACCGAGTCACGCGGGGAACGTTGGTTCTGTTCGGAACAAGAGGCGATTTCCGCCGGTTGGCGCAGGGCAAAGCAATGAACCCGAGTTTGACCCGGATCAAAGTCGAACCGGGGATTCACACTTAGCGTCGTCGTGATCAATCGTCACGGAGGACCAGATGAGCCACACGCCACATGAACTCGCCGAAGAATTTCCGAGAGAGGCTGAAAAGATCAGTGCACTGAAACAGACGGACCAGCACTTCGCCAAGTTGGTGGATGACTATCACGAGGTGAACCGCGCTGTGCACCGTGCCGAAACCAATGTGGAGCCGACAGAAGCCCTGCATGAAGAGGAAATGCGCAAGAAGCGGATGGTCCTTAAGGATGAAATCTGGAGCATTCTATCCAAAAGCAGCAGTTAGGCGACAATCCTGACCAACAGATCAGGCAACCCCCGAAAACGCTTCGGGGGTTGAACTTTTTCGTCCTCAGGTGATCCGATAGGGCAGGATGCCGCGTTGGTCAGGTTCGACTTTCAACCGGCTTTCCAAGGGTGGTACCGATCTCTGGTGGCAGGTCTTGCGCTCGCAGATGCGGCAGGAAATGCCAATGGGTTCAAACGCCTTGGGCTTCGTGACATCCATGTCATCCGCATAGACCAACCGGTTTGCATGCTGAACCTCGCAACCAAGACCAATCGCGTAGCGGCGCACGGGTGCGTGGAAAGAGCCGCCAGGCTTTGAAACATCCTTTGCCAGGCACACATATCGGACGCCGTCTGGCGTCTCGGCAAGTTGCCGGAGAAATCTGCCCGGCGTTTCGAAGGCCTGATGTACGTTCCAAAGCGGACAAGCTCCGCCGAAGCGCGCGAATTGCAGCCGGGTCGCCGAATGCCGTTTGGTGATCGTTCCCGCCTGATCGACCCTGACAAAGTAAAACGGTATTCCCTTGGCGCCCGGGCGCTGCAGGGTGGACAAGCGGTGCGCCACTTGCTCGATCGAAGCACCGAACATCTCGGCCAATCTCTCCAGATCATGCCGCGTAGCATCCGTCGCCTCCTGAAAAGCCCGATAGGGCAGTAGCGCGGCGCCGGCGAAATAATTTGCTAGGCCGATTTTAGCAATCGCCCGGGCTTCGTCGGTCTGGAATCGGGCCAGGTCCAGCGTGGCTTCCAGCAAGTCGTTCTGGGTTAGAAGCGCGACCTGATGCAACAACTGAAATCGCCGGGTCGCGCCAACTGCCGACCGGATCAGGCTCAGGCGTTTGCTGCCTGGATCATAGTTGCGCAAGCTGTCATCGTCAGCCTCGTCGATGGTGATACCCATGCGGTCCAGATACTGCATAGCAGTCGAAACCGGGTCCCGGGGCTCGCCGCCTTGCACGGAAAATCTCTCTGCGGCGCGGTCCACTGCATCGATGTAGTTGTCGCAATAGTGGAAGAAGTCCCGAACCTCCTCCCAAGGGCTCGGGCGGATCGAGCTGTCCTCCCGCCCCAAAGCCTCGTCGAGGGAAGCCAGTCGCTCCTGATTCTGGCGATACGCGCGGTGCAATTCTATGAAGGCGCGCGCCAGAACCGGCGCGTTCGATGCCGCGAGGCGCAGATCGGCAAGCGGCGGGGCCGCATCTGCAAAGACTGGGTCCGCAAGTGCCTCGCGCATGTCAGTCACCAGCCGCTCAGCGTCGCCGGTCGACAATTCGGCAACGTCAAAGCCGAATTCTTGCGCGAGCGCCAGAACGACCCCGGTCGAAACCGGTCGGTTGTTGTTTTCCATCTGGTTCAGATAGGGAAGAGAAACGCCCAGCTTCTCGGCAAATGCCTTCTGGGTGAGTCCGATCCGGATTCGGGTCTCACGTAGCTTGGCTCCGGCATATAGTTTCTGAGTTGCCATCGGGGTCTCTTTTGCAGGTTTGCACTAACATGTTCTAGTTTTGCAAACCCGTTCAGGCAATGCGTGTCTGCCGTTCCCGCTTGATAACCCAGAGTGTCGACAGGATCGAAAGAACCGAAACGATCAGCATGATCCAAAGCAATGGGTAGGGTCCGCGACCCGGCACCAGCAACGCACCCGCTAAAGCGGATAGCAAGGCCCCGCCGCCGATCATGATCGCCCCGCCCAGCCCAGACGCGGTGCCGGCAAGGTGCGGGCGAACCGACAGCATGCCAGATGTGGCATTCGGGATAACAAGTCCGTTGCCAAGCCCAATGAAAGTCATGAAGCCGAAGAAAGTGTAGACATTGCCTAGTCCGATCAGGAAAAGCATCAGCGAAATCAGGACGCCGATACTTGACAGGGATCCGCCCCAGAGCACCATCCTGTTGACGCCGAAGCGAACTGAAAACCTGCCGGAAATGAAGTTCCCAAGCATATATCCGATGGCAGGCGCGCCAAAGAGGAAGCCGAGTGTTGACGGGGGCAGTCCAAAGACGACGCTTCCTACAAATGGGGCGCCACCAAGGTAGGCATAAAAGGCACCGGAAGACAGTGCCGCGGCCAAGCAGTAACCCCAGAACCGTTGCGACGTTAGCAATTCAGGATAGTCGCGGACCTGATCCTTGAATGAAGTATCTCGCGGTGGATTCGTCTCACCGAGATCCGACCATATCAACCACATTGTCAGGCTCCCGGCGACCAGCAGAAACCAGAACGTCGCCTGCCAGCCGAAATGTTCGTCAAGCCATCCCCCCAGTGCCGGGCTGACCATCGGCACCACGGCCATGCCCATCGTTACATAGCCGATCATCGACGCCGCCTGGTCTTGCGGTACCATATCGCGCACGACGGCGCGGCTCAGCACCATTGCAACGACACTGGCCGCCTGACACATGCGAAAGGCCAAAAAAACTTCGGCAGTGGGTGCAAAAATGCACCCGACAGTCGCGGCGAGAAACACTGCGACCCCCCACAATAGCACCGGCCGGCGTCCGAACTGGTCAGAAAGCGGGCCAACGAACAGCTGCAATGCGGCGTTGACACCCAGATATAGGGCGACGGAAAGCTGCATCACGCTGTAGTCGGTGTGAAAATAGTCTGCCATTGCCGGCAAGGACGGCAGAAACATGTTCATTGTCATGGCCGCCATGCCGGTCATCAGCACAAGCGTCATGATGTGAGGTGGGGTAGAGCGGTCCAGAAACCGGACCTGTGGCATGGAACTCATGTGTTCAGACATAGACGCATCACATCATCAGTCCAAGACCAAAAGAAGCGGCCTTGATGTTTGCAAATTTGCAATTTGCAAATCAATATTGGCGAAGTGTTTGCAAATCTTCCAGACGACTCTTTCTGTATGAAGCAATACACATTAGTGTCCATCCGAGTCCTATGGGGAAGCGTCATATGAAAGATATTCTTGAAGAGCTGGAATCGCGCCGCAACACTGCGCGTCTCGGCGGCGGTGCCAAGCGAGTCGAAGCACAGCACGGCAAAGGCAAGCTTACAGCCCGCGAGCGGATCGAGCTGCTGCTGGACGAAGGCAGTTTTGAAGAATTCGACATGTTCGTCGCCCACCGCTGCACCGATTTCGGAATGGAAAAGGATCGACCGGCAGGCGATGGTGTGGTGACCGGCTGGGGTACGATCAACGGTCGGATGGTTTATGTGTTCAGCCAGGATTTCACCGTCTTTGGCGGATCGCTTTCGGAAACACACGCTCAGAAAATTTGCAAGGTAATGGATATGGCGGTCCAGAACGGCGCGCCCGTCATCGGCATCAACGATTCCGGCGGGGCGCGGATTCAGGAAGGTGTCGCCTCCCTCGCCGGCTATGCCGAGGTTTTTCAGCGCAATATCATGGCCTCCGGCGTTGTCCCCCAGATCAGCGTAATCATGGGTCCATGCGCCGGTGGCGCAGTTTATTCGCCTGCGATGACCGACTTCATATTCATGGTCAAGGACACGTCCTACATGTTCGTGACCGGGCCGGATGTGGTGAAGACTGTCACGAACGAGGTCGTTACCGCCGAAGAACTTGGCGGCGCCTCTACCCACACTCGAAAGTCATCTGTCGCTGATGGCGCTTTTGAAAACGACGTCGAGGCGCTGACGGAAATTCGCCGGCTGGTGGACTTCCTGCCGCTTAACAACCGCGATAAAGCCCCAGTCCGCCCCTTCTTCGATAGCCCCAGCCGGACTGAGATGAGTCTTGATACGCTGATCCCGGACAACCCGAACACGCCCTATGACATGAAAGAGCTGATCAACAAGCTGGCGGACGAGGGCGACTTCTACGAGATTCAGGAAGATTTCGCCAAGAACATCTTGACGGGTTTCATCCGGCTGGAAGGCTCGACCGTCGGTGTGGTCGCAAACCAGCCCATGATCCTTGCAGGCTGTCTGGATATTGACAGCAGCCGCAAGGCGGCGCGCTTCGTCCGGTTTTGCGATGCTTTCGAAATTCCGGTCCTGACCCTCGTTGACGTCCCGGGCTTCCTACCCGGCACCAGCCAGGAATATGGTGGCGTCATCAAGCACGGTGCAAAACTGCTCTTCGCCTATGGCGAGGCGACGGTGCCGAAAGTCACGGTGATCACGCGCAAAGCTTACGGTGGCGCTTATGACGTCATGGCTTCCAAGCATCTGCGCGGCGATTTCAACTACGCTTGGCCGACCGCAGAGATCGCGGTCATGGGGGCCAAGGGTGCGACGGAAATCCTCTATCGTTCGGAACTTGGGGACAAGGACAAGATTGCTCAACGCACCAGGGACTATGAAGAACGTTTCGCCAATCCCTTCGTTGCTGCCGAAAAAGGTTTCATTGACGAAGTGATCATGCCGCATTCCACGCGCAAGCGCATCTGTCGTGCCTTCGCCAGCCTTCGCGGCAAGCAATTGCAGAACCCGTGGAAGAAACACGACAACATTCCGCTTTGACGCAGAGATGACGGACGAAGCGCTCATACCGGTTCCCTCCGGCCAGCCCATTTCCTTCCTCGAGGTTGTGACCGACCGGCCGGGGCAGGGGCTGGTCTACCGGTTCCGGTTCGTGGCGCCGGAAATTGCTAGGGAAAAGGGGCAGGCGGATTTCGAAATGATCGGACGTGATATGGAATTCCTTTGCGCGACCTACGCATTGCCGCGCATCGCATCGGTTGGCCCGGTGCCAAATCAGGTCATCATCTCGCTGTCAGACCGTCCGACGGTCTTCGCAGAGGCCGATACCGAGGCAACGCAGTTCTTCGAGGCCTACAGCATCGACGGCGATGCCTGCATCTGGGAGCCTTTCTGATGGCGCGCCAAGAGATGATCAAGCACCGGGGGTTCCCCGGTCGGTTGCCCGGCACTGATTTCCAGTTCACTTTGCGCCGTGCCAATCCGCGCGGCGTGACGCCAATCACGCGTCGTGAACGCCACGCAGACCGCAAGCCCGCCGACAAACGCGCCGATATTGGTTTCATTCAGGCGCTGTGGGAACAATTCGGTGAAGAGCCTTTCGTTCGTGGCAATCTCGATGCCGGTCGGCTGTCGTGGCTGTTCGGCCGTGAGGTCGTGCCCGCCGAGGATCCTTTTGACCCCGAAAGCTACGATGCTCTGCTTCGGATTGACCTCGATCGCGCCCGTGCCGCGTACCCGGAGGTCTTCGAATGATGGCATTCGGCATTAATTTGCTTACGTCGCGGCAACTTTGGCAGAAATGCGCCGAAACTGTTTCCCGCAGAACGTGCATATATGCAGGCGCTGCGACTCATCCCATGGTGAACATTGTGGCGGGCTCCTCCAGCAAGATGCCTTTCACAAATTGTCAAAACCGTTACCCTTCCCCTTCTAAGAGGTCTGGCCTTTCCCGGGTCAGACCTCGACCCTTTCACGGGCTTTGCCGTTTCAGATCCGTAGCAAATGCGGGATCAGCGGATTGCGGCCAGAACTTAAAAAAACCCTTTGCGCCCGACGCCAGTAAAGACGAAACTGTGGCCGCAAAACAATTCTGTTTGAGGGAAGGCAGTTCGACATGTTCAAAAAAACTTGGATCATTGCAATCGTCGCTTTGGTTGGCCTTAGCGCCTGCCTTGAAAACGACACGCAACGCGGGCTCGCGGGTGCTGCAGGCGGCGCAATCGTTGCCGATGCACTGGGCGGCAATGCCGCTGTGGGTGCGGTTGTGGGTGGCGGCGCAGGTGTGTTCTGCGACGATCTCGGCGTCTGCAATTAAAGCAGCCGCCGCGCGCGAAATAGCGCGCAATCAACTTTCATTTCGGACCATCGGGGCAGCCGTCCCGGTGGTCTTTTTTGTTTTGCCGGCTGCCGGACAAAGGCCGGCAGCAATGACCTGAAGGGACGGGGAATGTTCAAGAAGATCCTGATAGCCAACCGGGGAGAAATCGCCTGCCGCGTGATCAAGACCGCCCGCAAGATGGGGATTGCAACGGTCGCGATCTATTCTGATGCCGACCGCAATGCCTTACATGTTAAGATGGCGGATGAAGCAGTAAATATCGGCCCTCCGCCCGCCAACCAGTCCTATATCGTGATCGACAAGGTTATGGACGCGATCCGACAAACGGGGGCCGAGGCGGTTCATCCCGGATATGGCTTCTTGTCCGAGAACTCGAAATTCGCCGAGGCGCTGGAGGCCGAAGGCGTTGCATTCATCGGGCCGCCCAAAGGCGCGATCGAAGCGATGGGCGACAAGATCACCTCCAAGAAAATTGCTCAGGAAGCCAAAGTTTCGACAGTGCCGGGTTACATGGGGCTAATCGGGGATGCGGACGAGGCCGTGAAAATCTCCAACGAGGTTGGCTACCCCGTGATGATCAAAGCCTCCGCCGGTGGCGGCGGCAAGGGTATGCGGATCGCATGGAACGATGCAGAGGCGCGCGAGGGTTTCCAGTCTTCCAAGAATGAAGCCGCGTCGAGCTTTGGAGATGATCGAATCTTCATCGAAAAGTTTGTCACCCAGCCGCGCCATATCGAAATCCAGGTGTTGGCTGACCAACACGGAAACGCGATCTACCTGGGAGAGCGCGAGTGTTCGATCCAGCGCCGCAACCAAAAAGTCATCGAGGAAGCGCCGTCGCCTTTCCTTGACGAAGCGACCCGCAAGGCGATGGGCGAACAGGCCGTCGCATTGGCACAGGCTGTCGGTTACACCAGTGCGGGCACAGTGGAATTCATAGTTGATGGCGACCGCAACTTCTATTTCCTCGAGATGAACACTCGGCTTCAAGTCGAACATCCGGTCACCGAACTGATTACTGGCGTTGATCTGGTTGAACAAATGATCCGCGTTGCCAAAGGCGAAAAGCTGAAGATCACGCAAAAGGACGTGAAGCTGAATGGCTGGGCGATAGAATCGCGGCTTTACGCAGAAGATCCATACCGTGGTTTCCTACCTTCAATTGGTCGCTTGTCACGATATCGCCCGCCCATGGAAGCCGCACATGACAGCCGGGTCGTACGTAACGACACTGGCGTCTATGAGGGGGGCGAGATCAGCATGTATTACGATCCGATGATCGCCAAGCTCTGTACATGGGGCCCGACGCGCGCGGATGCGATTGAAAATATGCGGGTCGCTCTCGATAGCTTTGAAGTCGAAGGAATTGGCCACAACCTACCTTTCTTGTCAGCGGTGATGGATCACCCGCGCTTTATATCCGGAAACATCACGACGGCCTTTATCGCTGAGGAATACCCCGAAGGATTCTTGGGCGTTGAGCTGCCGCAAGACCAGATACGTCGCGTCGCCGCTGCAGCCGCCGCAATGTACCGCGTCGCAGAGATCCGTCGAACACGCGTTTCAGGCCGGATGGACAACCACGAACGAAAAGTCGGCGAGGACTGGGTAGTGCAACTGCAGGGTCAGAGCCTGCCTGTAAGCATCGAGGCTGACAAGCTTGGCGCCACAGTCACATTCGAGGATGGCGGCAAGTTGCGCGTTGAAAGCGAATGGGTGCCAGGCGACAGCCTCGCCGTTCTGGATGTCGGACAATCGCCGCTCGTTTTAAAAGTCGGCAAGGTTCCGAACGGTTTCAGGCTGCGCTTGCGGGGGGCGGACATGAACGTCTATGTCCGCACGCCTCGACAGGCCGAACTGGCTGCTCTCATGCCCGAAAAGGTGGCGCCAGATACATCCAAGCTGCTGCTGTGCCCCATGCCGGGCCTGATCGTAAAAGTGAATGTCGAGGTCGGGCAAGAGGTACAGGAAGGGCAGGCGCTCTGCACAGTCGAAGCCATGAAGATGGAAAACATCCTCAGGGCCGAGCGCAAGGGCATAGTGTCAAAGATCAACGCGACCGCAGGCGACAGTCTCGCGGTCGACGAAGTGATCATGGAATTCGAATGAAATCTCAGCCCGATCAGCGCAACTTCTGTAGCTCTTCCCGGCGCAGTTCCGTCTTGTCGATTGTGCGCGTTATCTCGCGGACATCTCGCGGCGTCGGTTTGCGCAGCTTCACCGCGCCGTCCTTGTCGATGAACACGATGGAAAAACCGCGCGGCCGCAGTTGCAGGCGGACTTCGGAAGGTTCTAGAGGATGGGTATCGGTCAGAATGACGACATCGCGTTCTGTCAGTTCAGAGGGCCGTTCGAGAAGCAGCTGCATCTGCCGTTGGAATGCCGGATCACGTTCGGTGTCGGCAAAAACCACGATAAGCCGGTTCAGCCACAGAAAATCCGACACGGCGAGCCCCGCCGCGTCTTGGATTTCAAGTACCGCGTCGCTCTCGGCAACGGCCTCGGCATCCTGTGCCAGTGCAGTCCAGCCCGGTAGGGCGAGCAAGCCAACTATCAGAAACCATTTCATACTTGTCCCCTTTGTTCCCGATATAGGGCCGGGGGTTCGAAATGCGAAGGGCTGTGACGAAGCCAAGTGCCGCACCGAAGGATTATTCGCGCCGGTTGACCGGCGGATTGCGAAAAGGAATCAGCGATGACCGAGAAGAGTGACTGGGAAAAGCTGGCCGCAAAAGAACTGAAGGGCAAATCCCCTGACGATCTGACATGGCTGACACCCGAAGGCATTTCCGTGCAGCCCGTTTATTCCGCAGAAGATGCGGAGGGGCTGTCTCACATGGGTTCGATGCCGGGTTCCGCGCCGTTTACGCGGGGTCCTCGTGCCACGATGTATACCGGACGTCCCTGGACGATCCGTCAATATGCCGGGTTTTCCACTGCGGAAGAATCGAACGCCTTTTATCGCAAGGCGCTTGCTGCGGGCCAGCAGGGCGTGTCGGTCGCTTTCGATCTGGCCACGCACCGCGGCTACGACAGTGACCATGACAGAGTGATCGGGGACGTCGGAAAAGCAGGGGTGGCCATCGATTCCGTGGAGGACATGAAGATCCTGTTCGACGGTATCCCGCTGGGCGAGGTCTCGGTCTCAATGACAATGAACGGCGCGGTGATACCGGTTCTGGCCTCCTTCATCGTTGCGGGTGAAGAACAGGGCGTCGATCGGGCGGCGCTGTCCGGCACGATCCAGAATGACATCCTGAAAGAATTCATGGTGCGAAACACCTATATCTACCCGCCGGAGCCGAGCATGAGGATCGTCTCGGATATCATTGAATATACGTCGAATAACATGCCCCGATTCAATTCCATATCGATCTCGGGATATCATATGCAGGAAGCCGGCGCGAACCTCGTGCAGGAACTTGCCTTCACCCTCGCAGACGGCAAAGAGTACGTCAAAGCGGCAGTGGAACGGGGCATGGATGTCGATGCATTCGCGGGCCGACTGTCGTTCTTTTTTGCTATCGGCATGAATTTCTTCATGGAAGCGGCGAAACTGCGTGCGGCCCGCTTCCTGTGGCACCGCATCATGACCGAATTCAACCCAAAGAAAGCGGGCAGCTTGATGCTGCGGACGCACTGCCAGACATCGGGCGTTTCGCTGCAGGAACAGGATCCCTACAACAACATCGTCCGTACCGCCTATGAGGCAATGAGCGCTGTGCTGGGCGGGACCCAATCCCTGCATACCAACTCCTTCGACGAAGCCATTGCTTTGCCTACGGAATTTTCCTCACGCATTGCCCGGAACACACAGTTGATCCTGCAGAACGAAACGGGCGTCACCCGCGTCGTTGATCCGCTCGCGGGGTCCTACTACGTCGAAAAACTGACGTCGGATCTGGCGGAAGCGGCGTGGGCGCTCATCGAGGAAGTTGACGAAATGGGCGGCATGACGAAAGCCGTTGCATCTGGCATGCCGAAGTTGCGCATCGAAGAAGCCGCCGCCCGGCGTCAGGCTGCCGTCGACCGCGGGCAAGAGGTCATCGTTGGCGTCAACAAGTTCCGGCTTCTCAAGGAAGATCCGATTGAAGTTCGCGAGATCGACAATTCTGCGGTTAGAACGGCGCAGGTGGCGCGGCTGGCAAGAATACGGGAGAGTCGCGATCAGGGGGCCTGTGATAAAGCACTGGGTGCGCTTGAAAAGGCTGCAATGAGCGGCAAGGGCAACTTGCTTGAACTGGCTGTAGAAGCCGCGCGCGCGCGGGCGACAGTAGGAGAAATCTCAATGGCGATGGAAAAAGCGTTCGGACGACATCGGGCAGAGGTCAAGACCCTGGCTGGCGTTTACGGCGCGGCCTACGAGGGCGACGAAGGTTTTGCAGAGATTCAGCGCGACGTAGAAAAGTTTGCCGAGGAGGAGGGGCGTCGGCCACGGATGCTGGTCGTCAAGATGGGGCAGGACGGCCACGATCGGGGCGCCAAGGTGATCGCGACGGCGTTTGCCGATATCGGCTTTGACGTTGATGTCGGGCCCTTGTTCCAGACCCCGGAAGAGGCCGCCCAGGACGCCGTTGACAACGATGTCCACATCGTCGGCATCTCGTCGCAGGCGGCAGGCCACAAGACACTGGCACCCAAGCTGATCGAGGCGCTCAAAGCACAGGGCGCTGGCGACATCATCGTTATCTGCGGTGGCGTGATTCCGCAGCAGGACTATGATTTCCTATATCAATCGGGCGTAAAGGCCATCTTCGGCCCCGGGACCAACATACCAGTCGCCGCGAAGGACATCCTTGAACTTGTGCGTGCGGCCCGGACGGGCTGAGTGTCGGGCATGGAGTCTGCGCCTCACTTTGGATTTGATCCTGATCCGTTTCCGACGGAAATTGTGTAACCTTTGGACTGCGAAAGACACCGATGCCTGTTCTTCAGCCTGATCACCTTGCGGTCTGCGCGGAAACCCTTGCCGAGGGCGTAACTTATGTCGAAGACCTGCTGCAGGTGCCGCTTGCGGCCGGTGGCGAACATGTTTTTATGGGTACCCATAACCGCCTCTTGTCACTCGGACCCGGTTTCTACCTCGAAGTCATTGCCATCAATCCCGACTCCGCAGACCCGGGCCGCGCGCGCTGGTTCGACATGGACAGGTTTTCAGGCCCGCCTCGCCTGACGAACTGGATATGCCGGACGCAGGAGCTTGATCTTGCGTTGCAGATGTCGCCCGCCGGGATAGGCGTTCCGATCCCTGCGGCGCGTGGGGATTTGCGCTGGACGATGGTCGTCCCGGAGGACGGCCAACTGCCCTTTGACGGCGCCTTCCCTGCGCTCATCGAATGGGAGGGAAAGACTCATCCGGCGGACCTGCTGCCCGACAGGGGATACCGGCTGTCTATGTTGAAGATTGAACATCCGGAGGCTGTAGGTTTGCGGCAAGCCTTGCAACCGATGTTGGAAATGTCTGATATCGAAATTCACGCCGCTGCAGAAAAACGCCTGATCGCGGCAATCGAAACCCCAACGGGGCTTCGGTATCTGTGATGATGCCAAGGGATGCGACAGCCGCTGATGCGGGCGCAATCGCCGCCTTCTGGAACCCGCAGATCCGTGCAACCGCGGTCACCTTCAATGCGGTGGAAAAGAGCGTGACAGAGATTGTAACGCTCATTTCTACCAGACAGGAGGCAGGTCAGGCGTTCATGGTGGTGGAAGTGGAAGGTCAGGTGGCCGGATTTGCCAGCTATTCCCAGTTCCGCGCCGGTGTGGGTTATGCCCGGACGATGGAACACACGATCATCCTTGCACCGGCCGCGATTGGGCGCGGCTTGGGGCGTTCCCTGATGGCCGCCATCGAAGCCCATGCCCGAGGGCAGGGCGTTCATTCGATGTTCGCAGGGGTCAGCGGCGAGAACGCGGCGGGCATCGCCTTTCACGCTGCTATTGGCTATGTGCCGGTGGCGGTCTTGCATCAGGTCGGTTTCAAGTTCGGCCGCTGGTTGGATCTTCACCTGATGCAAAAACTCTTGTGATCTGACCTGACAGGCTGCGACGAAACGGCTAAGAGGGCCTATGTCTCTCTGGACCCGCATAGCCGACGCCCTTTCCGCGCTAACCTCAGGCCAGCCGCTTTCGGCGTTATTCGACAGCTTGCGTACGCCTCCGGAACGATCGGTGGCTTTCGCGATCGCAGTCATTGCGCTGGGCGCTAAAATGGCAAAGGCTGATGGGCTGGTGACGCGCGACGAAGTCTCTGCCTTTCGCGAGGTTTTTACCATTCCGCCCAATGAAGAGGAAAACGCCGCGCGGGTCTTCAATCTCGCCCGGCAGGACGTTGCGGGATTCGAAGAATACGCAGTGCGCATCAAGCGAATGTTTGATGGCGTTGACGGGGTTCTCTGCGACCTGATGGAAGGCCTCTTTCACATCGCGATCGCCGATGGTGATTACCATCCAAACGAGGATGCCTTCCTTATACGAGTGGCTGATATTTTTGGCCTTCCAGATCGGGAGTTTCGCGCCCTGCGCAGCCGTTTCGTGCCGAATGCGGAAGCCGACCCATACAGCGTCCTAGATGTGCCCCATGACGCAAGCCTTGCGGAAATTCGCAAGGCATGGCGCAAGCTGGTGCATGACACACATCCCGACAAGATGATAGCTCGCGGCCTGCCGAAGGAGGCGGTGAAACTGGCAGAAAGTCGTCTGATGGCAATCAATCGAGCTTGGGAAGAGATCAGCAAGGCCAAAGAGTAATGCGGCTCGCGACTTACAACATTGAATGGTTCGACAATCTCTTTGCCGACGACGGGTCGCTTCTGACGGACGATCAGTGGTCCGGGCGTCAGAATGTGACTCGGATTGAACAGCTTACGGCCCTTGGCATCGTCTTTACCGCGCTTGACGCAGATGCGGTGATGATCATTGAGGCACCGGACCAGAACGGTCGCAGGTCGACAGTCGCGGCACTCGAGGAATTTGCGAAGGTCTACGGCTTGCGGACCCGCAAGGCGCTGATGGGTTTTGAAAATGAAACGCAGCAGGAAATAGCGTTGCTCTATGACCCGGATGCGGTCACTGCCCGTCACGATCCGCAAGGCGAGCCGTCGGGACCGGAAGGGGCACATGGGGCACCGCGCTTCGATACAGCTTTTCGCTGGGACCTGGACATCGACGCCACATCCGAAGTTGTCACTTTTTCCAAGCCGCCGCTGGAAGTGGCAGCGAGAACGTCGTCTGGCGTCGATCTGCGCCTGATCGGTGTCCACGTCAAATCGAAGGCTCCCTTTGGTGCCCGGGGCAAGGCCGCAGTGCTGCGTACGTCAATCCAGAACCGTCGCAAGCAGTTGGCGCAGTGCATTTGGCTGCGGGCGAGAGTCGAGGAGCATCTGGCGCGAAACGACCGGCTTGTTGTCCTCGGTGATCTGAATGATGGCCCGGGTCTTGACGAATATGAAAAGCTCTTCGGCCATTCGGGGGTTGAGATTGTCATGGGCGAAGACGGTTGCCCCTGTCTGCACGACCCGCACGCCAGAATGGCAGTGACGCAGAGGGTCGGCACGATGCCGGCCACCGCGCGCTTCTTCATGCCAAAGCAGAAACGCTACCTGCAGGCCCTTCTGGATTATGTGATGATCTCGGACGCCTTGATGGCGAAGCGTCCCGAGTGGCGGATTTGGCATCCTTTCGACGATCCGGTCTGTTATGCCACACCGGAACTGAGAGAGGCCTTGCTGACCGCAAGTGATCATTTCCCCGTTTCAGTTGATCTCGAACTCTGACCCCTTCAATGCGGCTCCGGCCTACCTATATTGCGGGTATGAAGACGCTCACGATGATCTTAATGGCGACCTCTCTGTCGGTCCTGCCCGCCTTGGCCCAGGACGGCGATGAGGCTGACTCGGATCAAATGAGCGAAGGTCTGCAGTTGCTTCAGGACGGCACTCGGATGTTGCTCGAAGGATTGATGCAGGAAATAGGTCCGGCGCTTAAGGACCTTGAAGGCAAGATCGACGACCTGAATGCCTATTATCCGCCCGAAGTCCTGCCGAACGGCGACATCATTATCCGCCGCAAAGTGCCGCTTGCTGTGCCCGCGCCGGAAGGCGAAGTTGATCTCTGAAGGCAGGTTTCACTGTTCAATCGCTTCTTTTGCAGTGAACGCGTAAGTCGCAGGGATTCGCATCCGCTTGATCACGGTTTCTGCCCCCAGGGCTGCCGCGAGGGCGCTGAAGCGGGCCTGTGCCACTTCTCCAAACAGATCCTCGCCTCTCGGCGTTAGCGATAGTGTCAGCACCTTCTTGGTGGATTGCCATTTCAGGCGCGCCATCGAGTCCGGCGATTCCACTGAAAACATGGCTCCAAAGCGCATGGCTTTTCCGGCGACTTCCGCGGAAAGGATATCGCGTTCTTCGAGAAGTTCGAAAAGTTCGGTAAATCGCGATCCATCCCGGGTGTTCTTGTAGCGGTGCAAGAGCGCCAAACCCAGCCAGATCCGTTCCCTATGGGTCAGCCCGCCAAGGTTTGCCCGTGTTGCGTTGTCAAAACAGACCTCTGCGCGATAGTCGGGATGGGCCCGCCACGTGACGTCATGCAGCAGGCAGGCCGCTTTGACCATGCGCTTGCGGGTGGGCGGGGCGCTGGCAAAAAGCGGTGATATGAATGAATTCAGCGCCCGTCCAAAGCCCGGCATCCGGGCGTCTTTCGCTTCGGCAAATCGGCAAGCCTCGATCAAGGGGTCGCGCCGACGCAGACGCTCCGGCATCTGCTCATAAAGCATGCCCTCGCGGATTCCGTAGCTCGAGACGTCGATTTCTTTGGGAGAGAAGGTCCTTACCAATTGCCGCAAGACTTCCGAAGCGATGGGAACCAGCGACATACGCGCTTCGGATGTTCCGGTCCTTGCGCGTAAGTCGTTGATATCATTTGCGCCGATCCATTTGACCGTGGCTAGGACACCTTTTGGCGTCATCTTGTATTCGTGCAGGACATGCAGTGGATAACCGCGCCTCTCCATGTCAAGCCGAGCAATCGCGCGCCAGCTGCCTCCCACCAGATACAGCCGCTTGTTGTCACGTCCGATCTTTTCGACAAGTTCGCCCATGATCTCCGCGATATGCGCTCGCAGCGCCTTCTTGCCGCCCTTCACGGCCTGCAACTTGAGTGGACCAAGCGCCGAGGTCACGCGCCGGCCAACTCTGCCGCCCTTGACCTCGGCCAATTCCATCGATGAACCGCCGATGTCACAAACCAGACCCTCTGCTTCCGGCCAGCCGAGAAGCACGCCTTGCGCTGACAGGCGGGCTTCTTCCTCGCCATCGATGACCCAAAGCCTCAGGCCAGTTTCTTCAATGACCTGTTTCTGGAAATCCGGTCCGTCGTTGGCATCACGCACCGCGGCGGTCGCGACTGCAGTGAGCGACGGCAGCCCCATGCCTTCTGCCAGCAACTGAAAGCGCTTCAACGCCGCCAGCGCGCGTTTCTTGCCTTCAGGGTTGAGACAACCAGTCACCCCTAAGCCGGCACCCAAACCGCACATGATCTTTTCGTTGTAGAAATATGCTGGGCTTCGCGCCGCGCCGTCAAAGACCACAAGCCGGACGGAGTTTGAACCGACGTCAACCACACCGACCCTGGACAAGGCCCGCGCCGATGGATCTTCGAAGATTGGCCGACCGAACGGCCCCCAGTCTTCGCCGTGGCTTTCGCCGCTGCCGTCCATCGCATTCATCCCCCGATATCCGCGCCCTGACCCTGCCAAGCGCGGCGGCCCACGTCAATCTTTGGAATGGGTGAGTTCCGGCACGTCAGCGGCGCCGGCGGAGCCGCGCCCGGACAGCGAAGGATATTCCATGAAGAACCTGTGGCAATTGAATGGGTGGTCGGGATCCGACGGGGCAGGGCGCTCGAACGTTCCATCAGCATGCAGGACCCAGCTTTGTGCCTCATCGGCGAGGTTGGCGGCCATGATCTGGCTGACAATCTGAGCTTTCACCGTCGGGTTCTTGATCTGCACAAGCGTTTCCACCCGCCGCACAAGGTTCCGACCCATCCAGTCGGCGGAGGAAATGTACACCTTGGCCTTCTTCGATGGCAGGCCGTGACCGTCTCCAAAGCAGACGATCCGGGAATGCTCAAGAAAACGCCCGACGATGGACTTGACGCGGATATTCTCGGACAGACCTTTTATGCCGGGTCGCAGACCGCAGATGCCGCGTGCGACAATGCTGATCTTTACGCCTTTCTGGCTTGCGCCATACAAGGCGTCGATAACGTCTGCATCGACGATGGAATTCATCTTGGCCCATATCTCAGCCGGCTTGCCCCGGGCTGCGTATTCCGCCTCACGCTCAATCATTTCTATCAGCGTCGATTTCAGATTCAGCGGCGAGATTGCCAGATTCTCAAGGCCCTCCGGCTGCGCATAGCCCGATAGATAGTTGAAAACCTTGGTTGCGTCCCGGCCAAGGGCGGCATCACAGGTGAATAGGGACAAGTCGGTGTATATCCGGGCGGTAATCGGGTGATAGTTGCCGGTTCCGTAGTGCGTGTAGGTCACCAACTGGCCGTTCTCGCGGCGCACCACTGTCGAAATCTTGGCATGGGTCTTGTAGTTGATGAATCCATAGACGACATGCGCGCCCGCGCGCTCCAGACGGCGGGACTGACGAATATTCGCGGCCTCATCAAACCGCGCCTTGAGTTCGACAAGGGCCGTTACAGATTTGCCATTCTCCGCGGCTTCGCAGAGCGCGCTGACGATCGGGCTGTCTCGGGAGGTTCGGTACAGCGTCTGCTTGATGGCAAGCACATCGGGGTCGTTGGCCGCCTGTTGCATGAATCGAACGACCATGTCGAACGTCTCGTAGGGATGATGCAGCAGCATGTCCTTTTGCCGGATCGCCGCGAACATGTCGCCTTCGTGGTCCTGCACACGCTCGGGTACGCGTGGCGTAAAGCTGGGCCAAAGAAGGTCCGGCCGGTCATCAAGAACCAACTCCTTGAGATCGGACATCCCTATCATGCCCTTGACCTCGACAACCTCGTCCTCGCGGACATGAAGTTGGCTCATGATCAGGTTGCGCAACGCTTCGGGCGCATGCGCCGACAGCTTCATCCGGACAACTTCGCCCCGGCGTCGGCGTTTCAGCGCGACCTCGAATTCACGCACGAGGTCCTCTGCCTCGTCCTCGACTTCCAGATCGCTGTCGCGAAGCACGCGAAAAGCGCAATTCCCCACCAGTCGATAACCGGGGAAGAGCGCGTCCAGATGCAGAAGCAGTAACTCTTCAAGCGGTAAGAACCGATGCCGCCCGGCCCGCGACGGCAGAGAAACGAAGCGCTCAATCTGTTGGGGGATCGGCAGCAGCGCCTGCAGCGTGCGCTTGTCGTCCTTGCGTTCCAGTTGCAGGGCCAGAACGAAACCTGCGTTGGGGATGAAGGGGAAAGGATGTGCCGGGTCGATTGCCAACGGGGACAGAACGGGAAAGACATCATTCAGGAACACGCTTTCCAGATGCCTCGTGTCTGTTTTGGACAGCTTCTGACCGTGGCAGATCACGATGCCCTGAGTGTCCATTTCGCGGCGCAGCTTGTTCCAGGTCGACTGTTGCGCATGCATCAGGTCGCGCGCGTTGGTGTTGATCAGGATGAGCTGCTCTGCCGGGGTTCGCCCGTCGGCGGCCGGTGTTGTATTGCCTGCATGCGCAAGCTCGCGCAAACCGGCAACGCGAACCGTATAGAATTCGTCGAGGTTGGTCGCCGAGATGGAAAGGAACCGAAGCCGCTCAAGCAGGGGCACGCGAGGGTTTCCGGCCTCTTCGAGGACCCGCCAGTTGAAGGCAAGCCAGCTGAGTTCCCGGTTGAAGAAGCGTCCGGGTCCGAGACGTTCAGCCTCTGGCACGGTGACGGGTCTAGCCCAGTCTGCTTTCAGGAAATCTGCGTTCGTCATGAAAGAGTTATCTTCTTCTTGTGTTGCAGAATTTTGACAGCATTATGCGGGTCGTTCGGTGCCAATGTCCAGAATGGCCGCAACCATTGCCCGGGTGATCGGGCGGCGTTGGACAAGCGCTGCCTGATCGAGTCGCCTGACCACGTTCTGCGCCCCACCAAAGCTGCGTTCCATTCGGGTCACGAGATAGTCGACCACGGGCGGCGCGACCGCCAGTTGCCTGTCCGCGAAAAGCTTCATCAGGACCGCCTTCAGCAGTTCGTCGTCGGGCAGGGTAAGATGCGCGACATTGGTGCCTTGCATTCGGCTGGCCAGGTCCGGCAGCGAAAGGCTCCAGCGGTTGGGGGGCGTGGTGCTGGTCAGCAGAAGGGCACCGCCTTCCGCCAGCAGCAGGTTGTGCAGATGAAACAAGGCTTGTTCTTCGGCGATCTCCCCTGCGATCTGGTGCACATCCTCAACCGCGACACGCGCGCCACCTGCTGTGAGCCCCGCAATGTCCTGCCCGCATAGTCCCTTTGCGGATAGGACGCTGCCGCTGGATTCTGCCGCCCAGACATGTGCCAAATGGGTCTTGCCCGACCCCGCCGCGCCAACCAGCGCCAGCTTGCGCTCTGGCCAGCTTTCCCAGCCGTCAATCATGGCGACCGCAAGCGTGTTGGCCGGCGATACGAAAAAATCATCGCGTCCCAAGGCCGGTCTGGACGGCAGATCGAAGGTAAGTTGTCGTGGCATTCTACTTCTCGGTGCGCCCGGCTTGACCTTTGTAGAGCAGGCTGTCCTGATATTGGGCGATAGCGAACCGAGCGATTACGCCGATTGCGGCGGCCACTGGTACTGCAACCAACATACCCACAAACCCGAACAAGAGTCCGAACGCCGACAGCGCGAAGATCAGCCAAACCGGATGCAGCCCAACGGAGCTTCCCACCAGCTTCGGAGTCAGAATGTTCCCTTCGAGAAACTGCCCCAGAAAAAAGACAGCCGCCACAGCACCCAGCCAGAACCATTGACCCCAGAATTGGAACAGTGCAAGCCCCAGTGCGACCGCTCCGCCGACCAGCGCGCCGACATAGGGGATGAAGGAAATCAGCCCGGCAATAAAACCGACGACTAGGCCGAACTGAAGTCCGACAAGCATCAGCCCTATGGCATAATAGCTGCCAAGGATCAGGCAGACCGTTCCCTGTCCGCGTATGAACGAGGCGAGGGTGCGGTCGATTTCCTTGGCAAGGCTTCGAATTGCTGGCGCATGGTCAAGTGGCAAGAGCTGATCGACTTGTGCCATCATCCGGTCCCAGTCCAGCAAGAGATAGAATGTGATTACCGGCACAAGGACAACCAGAACGACGGTGTTGACCAGCCCCGCAGCCGATGCCAGCAGCGTGTTGAGAACCTCGACGCCTTTTGATTGCAGGCTTTCTCCAATTGCAATCAAGGATTTCGATATGCGGCTTTCGCTGTCCAGCAGGTCAGGGAACCGCTCGGTCAGAAAGATGCTGAATTGATGCACGAGTTTTGGTGCAGTTTCAAACAGGCCGATCATCTGCTGCACAAGCGTCGGCAGCACCAGAAGCGCGGCGAGCAAGAAAATAACCATCGCGCAGATCGTGATCGTGACGGTCGCCATGGCCCGGCTGAAACCCAGTCGCTCCAAAGCATCGGCGATCGGATCAAGGAAATAGGCGATAGCGCCACCCAGCACGAAAGGCAGCATGACATCTCCCAGAACCCAAAGGGTCAGAAGAAAGACTGCCGCTGCGATTCCCCAGTATCTGAACTGGTCACGAGCTGGAAGAGCCATGCCATCTCCTTTGACTTTGCCTTTTCGCCTGCCGACAGCAAGTTATCAAGGCCTTCTGTATGGTCGTAGCTGGCAGATCAATCCAGAAACCACGACGGACCGGCATTGCCTCCGCACATAAGAACTCCGATTTTCTCATCCGCAGCCGGTCGATACGCACCCGATGTGATGGCCGCCAGTGCCGTGGCGGCGCCCGGCTCTCCGACCAGCCTCACCTTGTCCCAAAGCCGGGATTGGGCGGCGGTCACCTCGGCATCGCTGACAACAATGGATTGGACATCGGCTTTCGCCAATGCCGCGCGCGGCAGGGAACCGATACTCGCGGCTCCCAAGGCGCTCGCCGAAATGCCGCTGGGCAGGATCGTCGCGGCCGGGCCATCACGCAGCATCGCCGCATAGGCAGCCGTGCCTTCGGTCTCGACGGCCAGAATCTTGATTCGGTCGCCGTACCATGTGGCGATCCCGCCAATCAGGCCGCCACCGCCGACAGAAACAACAAGCGTATCGATATCGGGCAACTGCTGTTCGATTTCGATCCCAAGCGTCCCTTGTCCGGCCATTGTCAGGGGCGCGTCATAAGGATGGATCGCCAAGGCCCCGGTTTCGGCTGCAAATGCCTCGAAAGCTTCGATAACCTCATCTATCGGCTTGTCCATCAGGATCACTTCGGCCCCGAAATGTCGCATCCGATCAATCTTGACCTGGCCCGCATAGGCGGGCGCAAACACTTTTGAACGGGTCCCCAGCTGAGTCGCAGCATAGGCAACTGCCGCCCCATGATTGCCCCCCGATATCGCTACGACACCGGCCGGGCCGGGCGCGCTGGCCAGAATGGAATTGAATGCGCCACGCACCTTGAATGAACCGGTATGTTGGGTGTGTTCGAGTTTCAGACCAACAGGTCCGGCGCCAAATGTGCCGGCTTCCACCTCCAGCACGGGCGTTCGTCTCAGATGCGGGCGAATCCGCTCATAAGAGGTCTTGATGTCTTCAGGTCCGATCACTCGCCCAATCCCTTCTTGTACTGCGCCCAGCTATCCCGGTCTGGTCCGGCTGGTCAAACCCTTCTAGCCAAGTGCAAGCCGGATTGCCTAACTTGGGCCTTTCGCATAGAGCATTTCAGAACTTCTTTGTCCCAGAGGCTATCCATTCCATGCGTCTTTCCCGATACTTCCTGCCCGTCCTCAAGGAAACCCCCGCCGAGGCGCAGATTGTCAGCCACCGGTTGATGCTCCGCGCAGGCATGATCAAGCAGGCGTCTGCAGGCATATATTCGTGGCTGCCGCTGGGCTACAAAGTGCTGCGGAACATTGAACGGATCGTGCATGAAGAACAGCAGCGCGCAGGGCATATCCCGCTTCTGATGCCCACCTTGCAGTCGGCCGATCTCTGGCGCGAAAGTGGGCGCTATGACGATTACGGCGAAGAAATGCTGCGCATCAAGGATCGCCATGGTCGTGACATGCTGTATGGCCCGACCAACGAAGAACTTATCACCGATATCTTCCGGTCGCATGTCGGCAGCTACAAGGACTTGCCGCTGACGCTCTATCACATCCAGTGGAAATTCCGCGACGAAGTGCGTCCGCGCTTTGGCGTGATGCGTGGCCGCGAGTTCCTGATGAAGGATGGCTACAACTTCGACATCGACTATGACAGCGCGATGCACGCCTATAACCGGCACATGGTCAGCTATCTCAGAACCTACGAACGGATGGGCCTTCAGGCGATCCCGATGCGCGCGGACAGCGGTCCCATCGGCGGCGAGGACACGCATGAATTCTTGGTGCTGGCCGATACCGGCGAAAGTGAAGTGTTTTATGATAGCGCGATTACCGATCTCAAGTTCGGCGACCGGAAAGTCGATTATGACAACCGGGACGAATGCGCGGCCATCGTCAAGGAATGGACAGCGCCCTACGCCCGTACCGACGAAACCCATGACGAGGCTAAGTTCAGCGAAATCCCCGAAGCCCGTCGCAAGTCCTCGCGCGGGATCGAGGTCGGCCAGATCTTCTATTTCGGCACCAAGTATTCCGACCCGATGGGTGCGATGGTCACCAATGATCAGGGTCACAAAGTCCCCGTGCACATGGGGAGCCACGGCATCGGTGTCAGCCGCCTTCTCGGCGCGATCATCGAGGCGAGCCACGATGACAAGGGCATCATCTGGCCCGAAGGTGTCACGCCGTTCCATGTCGGTATCGTCAATCTCAAGCAAGGCGACCCAGAGGCCGACGTTGCCTGTGAAAACATCTACGATGCGCTGAGCGCCAAGGGGCTCGAGCCGCTTTATGATGACCGTGACGAGCGGGCAGGCGCCAAGTTCGCCACGATGGACCTTATCGGCCTTCCGTGGCGGATCACTGTCGGTCCGCGCGGCCTCAAGAACGGCGTCGTCGAACTGACCGCGCGCCGGACCGGCGAAAGCGAGGAACTGACACCCGAAGTCGCGGTTTCCCGTGTCGCGGAGATCTACAGCGGGATCTGAGATGTCACGTAGAGCACTGATAACATGGGGTGGTTGGGACGGTCACGAACCGCGAAAGGTTGCAGACCTGTTCAAGGGAATCCTTGAAGAAGACGGGATGCAGGTCGAGGTCCATGACGACCTGAGCTGTCTGGCAGATGCAGATTACCTGCGCGGGCTCGACCTGATTGCCCCGGTCTGGACCATGTCCAAGATCGAACCCGATTTTGCGGTCAATGTCTCTGAAGCGGTGGCGCGGGGCACCGGCATTGCCGGATGTCATGGCGGCATGTGCGATGCATTTCGCGAAAACGTGCTTTGGCAGTTCATGACGGGGGGCAACTGGGTTGCCCATCCGGGCGGCGACGGCGTTGACTACAGGGTCATCGTCACCGATCCCGACGATCCTCTGACCGAGGGCATCGGCGATTTTGATGTCAGTTCCGAACAATACTACCTTCATGTCGACCCCACTGTGGAAGTGCTCGCCACCACCGAATTCCCGAGTGTGCACTGGTATCATTCGTCGAATGGGCGTGTGGACATGCCTGTCGCCTGGACCAAGCGTTGGGGCCTGGGGCGGGTTTATTACAATTCGCTCGGCCATCAGGCGAATGTCATCAACCATGGCGCTGCGCTTGAAATGATTCGGCGCGGCCTGATTTGGGCCAGCCACGGTCGCCAGGCGGCTTTGGCCAACGGCGAACGGTTCGAAGATTACGTTGCCGAGGGCAAGCATTACTGACGCACGGTTGCGCCTCCTTGGCCGTGACACCTGCCACCGCCGCCCGCTTGACCCGACGCGCCATTCGTCGCAGTTTCCCGCAACATCGCATGAGGCAGACATGGCCCGCCGAACGGCCCCCTTTTCCCGGTTTGAATGGATGATCGCCTGGCGCTACCTGCGTGCGCGCCGCGCCGAAGGCGGCGTCAGCGTGATGACATGGATCTCCTTTCTGGGGATCATGCTGGCGGTTTTCGCCCTGATTGCCGTGCTTTCCGTGCGTGCAGGCTTTCGTGCCGAATTCGTCGATACGATCCTTGGCGCAAATGCCCACATCTCGCTCTACAACTCCGTCTACCAAACTGACACGGGCCAGACCACGAACGTGATGCCCGACTATGTCCAGACGGCTGAAAATCTCAGGAACCTTCCCGGCGTGACCCATGTGGCACCGCTTATCCGTGGACAGGTCATGGCGAATAACAGGGAAAACACCACCGGCGTGGATGTCTATGGTATCTCGGCCGAAGACATAATGGGTATTCCTCGTGTTGCCCATGCCGATCAGTCGCAAGGCGATGTGGCTCAACTGGAGCACGGCATCGCCATCGGATCCGGTGTCGCGCAGGCGCTCGGAGTCGGCATCGGCGACAAGATCAAGCTGATTTCACCAAACGGCGTAAAAACTGCCTTTGGCACCAGCCCAAGGGTTAACATATACCCTGTCGTCTACATCTTCACTGCTGGACGATACGACATTGACCGCACCCGCGTTTACTTGCCATTTGCCGAGGCGCAGATGTTTTTCAACCGCGAAGGCGTCGCCGATGAAATCGAGGTCATGGTCGACGATCCTGAGCGCATTGACGAACGCAGCGTCGAATTTCTGAACGCAGGCGGCCCGCATACCTTGCTCTGGACTTGGAAGGATCGCTCCGGCAGCTTCCTGCGCGCGCTTCAGATCGAGGACAACGTCATGTTTGTGATCATGGGCGTTCTGGTCCTGATCGCCGCAATGAACATCATCTCGGGGCTGATCATGCTGGTCAAGAACAAGGGGCGCGACATCGGGATCCTGCGCACGATGGGCCTGACAGAGGGGTCCGTGCTGCGGGTTTTCTTCATCTGTGGCGCGCTGGTCGGGATTCTTGGCACACTCTTCGGTGTGATCCTCGGCTGCCTGTTCGCGATCTACATAGACCCGATCTTTTCCTTCGTGAATTACGTCGCAGGCGGCGGCGTCTGGGATCCGTCGATCCGCGGTATCTATAACCTGCCCGCCAAACTCGTCTGGAGTGACGTGATGTCGGCGGTCATACTCTCGCTGGGCCTGTCGTTTCTGGTGACGATCTTCCCGGCGCGCCGTGCCGCACGACTGAACCCGGTCGAGGCGCTGCGATATGAGTGACATCGTTCTTGATCTTCAGAACATCGAGAAGGCCTATAACAAAGGGAAACCTGCAGAAGTGGTGGTGCTCAGAGGTGCCAGCCTTTCGGTCCGGAAGGGCGAAGTCGTAGCGCTCGTGGCTCCATCGGGGGCGGGTAAGTCAACTCTGCTTCACATCGCCGGTCTACTCGATACTCCCGATGCCGGTGCGATCACGCTTAATGGCACCGCGATGACCGGCCTTTCAGATCGCCAACGCACGCGCGCGAGGCGTGAGGATATTGGTTTCATTTACCAGTTTCATCATCTCCTGCCTGAATTCACTGCGCTCGAAAACATCGTGCTGCCGCAACTTGCCAACGCCGTCGCAGAAAAGGACGCTAAGGCGCGAGCGCAAGAACTCTTGCAGAGTGTCGGTATCGGCAGCCGCGCCAGTCACCGCCCGGCAGAACTCTCTGGCGGCGAACAGCAACGGGTTGCCTTTTGCCGCGCGCTGGCAAACCGTCCCCGGTTGCTGCTGGCCGATGAACCCACCGGGAATCTTGATCCCGAAACATCTGACCAGGTCTTTGCGACTTTGATGCAGGTTGTCCGTGATACCGGGCTGTCTGCACTGATTGCCACCCATAACCTTGCTCTCGCCGGCAGGATGGACCGGATCGTAAGGATGGACGCCGGTCGTCTGTCCTGACCGTGGAGACTGGCGCTTGGATCGCCGACTTAAATGTCTCAGTTCCGCGACGCTTGCCCTGTTGGGCATGACCGGATACGCCTTGAGCAATTGAAGGAGACCGCATGTTTACCGGCATCATCACCGATCAGGGCACCATCTTGAAGCTGGACCAGAAAGGCGACCTCAGGGCGCGGATCGGGACATCCTACGACGTGGCTGGCATCGACATCGGCGCTTCGATCGCCTGCGACGGTGTTTGCCTGACGGTTGTCGCCCTCGGGTACAAACCGCAAAACTGGTTCGAGGTCGAAATCTCGGCCGAGTCGGTCTCCAAGACCAACCTGGGCACTTGGACCCCGGGCAAGAGCGTCAATCTGGAACGGGCGCTGCGCGTCGGTGACGAACTGGGCGGTCATATCGTTTCGGGCCATGTCGACGGTGTCGCGACGGTGACGTCTGTCCACGAGGAGGGCGACAGCACCAGGGTTACGTTCCGCGCGCCAGACGACTTTGCGCGTTTCATCGCGCCCAAGGGCTCGGTGGCGCTAAACGGCACGTCTCTGACGGTGAACGAGGTCTCGGGAAGGGATTTTGGTGTCAACCTGATCCCGCATACCAAGCAGGTTACGAACTGGGATAAGGTTGCCGAGGGCGATCGGGTCAATCTGGAAATCGACACACTTGCCCGCTATGTGGCCCGGCTACAGGACTGGCAATGAAAAGCAGCGCTACAGCCTTTTACAACGATGTGAGCGTTCAGCCCCGTGTTGACATCCCGCGCGATCCGGATGGGGGAGAGTGCTGGCGAGAATGCCGGTCCGAGCCAGAGCTAACTCATGGCTGGCGTCCGCTCGCTGGAACCGGGGAGAAAGCGTCAGCTTCCGCGGCGGAAACGTTCGTAGACGGGTTGAAAGCCGCAGGCGGGCTGCCCCCCTTGCTCGGGGTGGCAGACCAATGACACCGGGTCTTGGCCACAACAACGGACCATCTCTCGAACCGGGCACCACTTGGCGAACCCAGTGCTGGCGGAAGGCGCGCGCCGAACTGTTGCCGCACCTTCCGTTGGAAGTCTTGCGCCTCCGCGTTGCTCGGGCTCGGGAAATCGGACTGGAATACCGCACCTATGCCTCTTTCCGGGCCTCCACAGGACATGATGTCATCGGGTTCCTGTTCTCCGGCAACGCTCTGAGAGTGCATCTTCGTCGCCATGCCATGCCAGCCGACCGCACTGAAAAGCTTGCATCAATTGGCAATTGCGACCGGATTGCCATGATTCCTGCCCCGCTATCGCTTGAAGCATTCGCGCGGGCTAATCCGGGGGCAGTATTTGAAAGCCTCGCCAGCGCACCCGGACATTTGGCAAGTTGGGCACAAGCGCGCGACAGCATTGGCGCGGTTTTGTCTGAACGGCGCTTGCCTCGAGATGGCGTTCTGCTGATCGGCGACGCGACGCTTGAACGGAATTGGTCAGAGGCAGGGCGCCTTGCGGGCTACCTCGGCGCAGATCGTTATTTTGCCGCGGCGGGCTGACGGAATCGGGCACTGGTCATCGGCAAGGCCTTGAGGTATCTGCCACCCACGCAAGGATGGAGCCCATGGCCGATACGTTCGACACCACGTTCAAGGACGCGATTTCTTCTGTCGAAGAGATTCTCGAAGATGCCCGCAACGGACGAATGTTTATTCTAATCGATCACGAAGATCGGGAGAATGAGGGCGATCTGGTCATCCCGGCGCAGATGGCCACCCCCGAGGCGATCAACTTCATGGCCATGCACGGCCGCGGCCTGATCTGCCTCGCACTCCCCGGAGAGCGTATTGACGCGCTCGGGTTGCCGCTGATGGCGAGCTACAATTCATCCCGCCACGAAACCGCCTTTACGATTTCCATAGAGGCGCGCGAAGGCGTTACGACCGGTATCTCCGCCCATGACCGGGCCCGGACGGTGGCTGTGGCAATTGACGCTGGCAAGACCGGAGCGGATATCGCGACGCCTGGCCATGTCTTCCCGCTGCGCGCGCGCGATGGAGGCGTCTTGGTGCGCGCAGGTCATACCGAAGCCGCGGTGGATGTCGCCCGCCTGGCCGGACTGAACGCGTCTGGCGTGATCTGCGAGATCATGAACGAAGACGGCACCATGGCGCGGTTGCCTGATCTCGTGGCCTTCGCGCAAAAACATAATCTGAAGATCGGAACGATCAGCGATCTGATCGGCTACCGGCGCCGCAATGACAATCTTGTGCGCATCAGCAAAGAGACAACCATCACGTCGGAATTCGGCGGCGAGTGGGCCATGCGGATCTATACCGATGAAACCCATGGCGACGAACACATCGTGCTGATCCGCGGAGACGTCGGCGGGACCGAACCGGTCCTCGTCAGGATGCATGCGCTCGATCCAATGCTCGACATCGTCGGCACCGGAAGCGCGGGTCGCACCGGCGAGTTCGGTGACGCAATGCGTCTTATCGCGGCCGAGGGGCGCGGCGTGCTCGTGCTGCTTCGCGACACGACGTTGAAGCTGGTGACCGAAGGCTCAGCATCTCCGCAGACAATCCGGCAATACGGTTTGGGAGCGCAGATCCTGTCTTCGCTCGGCTTATCGAAACTGATCCTGCTGACGAACTCGCCAAAGCCCAAAGTCGTTGGCCTCGAAGCTTATGGCTTGTCGATTGAAGACGTCCGCAAGATACCTGCCGGGGGATAAGAATTGGCTGGAACTGAAACACATTACATCCTGCCGCTGCCCGAGTTTTCTGAGCCGGTGAAGGTGCTGATCGTTGTCGCGCCATACTATAAGGACATTGCCGACAACCTTGTTGCCGGTGCCAAGGCCGTGCTTGAGGCCGCAGGGGCGACTTACGATCTGGTCGAAATGCCCGGCGCGCTAGAAGTTCCCACGGCGATACGAATTGCCGACCGGCAGTCCCATTTTGACGGCTATGTCGCGCTTGGTTGCATCATTCGCGGTGAAACCACGCATTACGATACCGTCTGCAACGATTCCTCCCGCGCGCTGCAACTGCTGGGACTGGACGGATGTTGCATCGGAAACGGAATCCTTACGGTCGAAAATCGGACACAGGCGGAAGTGCGCGCTGACCCGGCACGAATGAACAAGGGGGGCGGTGCTGCGGCCGCTGCACTGCACTTGATCGCACTGACCCGCAAATGGGGGCGGTCGGACAAAGCTGTTGGCTTTCACTCCGACAGTATCCTGATCGCCGAAAGCAAGAAGGGCAGCAAAATCACATGACCAAGGCGGCGAACAAGCGGCAGATGAACTCCGCGGCCCGGCTTTATGCGGTGCAGGCGCTTTTCCAGATGGAAAGCTCCGGCCAGACCGTCGAAGCGATTGGTCGCGAATTCGAAGATCATCGGTTCGGCGCGACTTACGAGGGCGACGAGATGGCAGAGGGCAATCTTGATCTCTTTCGCTTGATCCTCGAGAACGCGGTGAACTGGCAGGCCAAGATCGACCAGATGACCGACAGGGCGCTGGTTGCCAAATGGCCGATCGCACGGATCGACCCGACGCTGAGGGCACTCTTTCGCGCCGCAGGTGCCGAATTGACAGTGGGGGAGACTCCGCCGAAAGTCGTGATCAACGAATTCGTCGATGTCGCAAAGGCCTTCTTTCCTGACGGCAGGGAAGCCCGCTTTGTCAACGCCGTGCTGGATCACATGGCCCGCGAGGCCCGGCCAGAAGCGTTCTGAAGGCGCCGGCGGGGGGCGAGAAATTCTATTGGGATCACAGAGTCAGCCTTCGGCACTGGCAACGTGGCAAGCCAAGAACGAATGATGAAGATCAGCGTCAAGTCAGCCAAGGTCAAGTTTGGCCGGATGCTGGTACATATCCGCCGTTCGGTGCCACCAGGCCTGCGGCTTTTACTGGGCATCCTCCTGATTTTGGGCGGCCTCGTTGGGTTCTTGCCGGTCGTCGGCTTCTGGATGATTCCGCTTGGGATTGCCGTTGCAGCGCTGGATATCAAGCCGCTCTACCGCTGGATACGAGGGAAGACTGGGCGCTGACCCGAAGGGACTTCCGGTTGCGAGGCGCGCGGCGGGACTGCGACGAGAAGACATCTGGAACACGCCACGACTGTCGCTATCATCGGAGCATCAGCCTAGGAGTCATGGCTATGCCAAAACTTGTCAGCACCTACATCAAACAAGTTCTGATCGGATTCGCGCTTTCTGCGATCTTTGTCGCTTTGTTGCTCTGGCAGAACGTTGCAAATCTCGGGCATCTGGTTACGACATCCGATATTGGCTGGCTCGCCGTATTAATGCTCTTCATGTTCAACGGGCTGGTATTTGCCGGTGTTCAGTTCGCCATCACAATCATGCATATGGCCGAGGATGAGACGCCAAGGGGCGGCGGGCGTCGTGACCCGGTACTGACAGAACTTGTCCCCATGCCCGTCCGCCCGAAGTCCCGCTAGGCAAACCGGAAATCCGCCCAGATCGGAAGGTGATCAGAGGCCTGGCGGGAAAGCCGCGTCTCGGTGACGCCCGCGTCCATGAGTTCAAGACTCCTGCTCGCGGCAACGCGGTCAAGCGATGCCATAGGGCGTGCGGCATGATACGATCGGCCCGGTGCATGGACGGCATAGTCAGTTTGCAACGCCTCCAATCCCCGGTCATTTGACCACTCATTGAAATCGCCAAGGATCAGAGTCGGCATCGCTTGGCGCTGTTCGATCTGTTCCGCTATGGTTGCAAGCTGCATCCTTCGCATCTTGCGGGTCAGGCCGAGATGCGCCGCGACGATCCGTATCGGACCGTTCAAGAGTGCAAGCTCTGCAAGAATCGCGCCGCGTGGCTCAAGGCCGGGCAGATCGAGCCGCAATACCTTGGTCGCAACGGTGCCTTTACGCAGAAGGACGGCATTGCCATGCCAGCCAAGGCTGACGTCGGAGACCGCGGCCTCCAACGGCTCAAGATCGGTGCGGCGTTCAATCTCCAACCGGTCGAGCGTTGTTGGTCGCGCACCAAGGCGACGGTCGACTTCTTGCAACGCGACAATATCTGCCTCAAGCGCGCCGATGACATCCAATGTGCGGGTTGGATCGCGCCTGCGATCCAACCCGACGCACTTGCGGATATTGTATGACGCAACCCGAACCGGCTTCGGTGACTTTTCCATGTTTAGATATATGGGGGACTTCGCCGCAAATGTAAGCAGGCCTTGCAGCCCAACCCAACCTGGCCTTAGAAAAAGTTGTGAAGCAGACACAGCAACCCGCCGTCGTACGTGTGATCTGGGCCATACTCTTGGTTGCTGGGCTGTGGGCGCTTTTTCTGGGCCGGTGGTCCGTCGGTTTCGTGGCTATTGCGACTTTCGTCGTCACCTTGCTGCCGGGTCCGTTGTTTGACCGGCTGGACATCAAGTTGCCAACGAATTTCTTGGCCGCGATTGCTGTTTTCGCCTTCGCAACGCTGTTCCTCGGTGAAGTTTTGGATTTCTACGAACGGTTCTGGTGGTGGGACATCGCGCTCCACGGTGGCTCGGCGATCAGCTTTGGCCTTGTTGGTTTCCTGTTTGTTTTCTTCATGTTCGAAGGGAACAGGTTTGCTGCCCCGCCGATTGCTGTGGCTTTCGTTGCCTTCTGTTTCGCGGTCACGATCGGATGCGCATGGGAAATCTTCGAATTTGGGATGGATCAAATATTTGGCCTGAACATGCAGAAGACCGGACTCGTCGACACGATGTGGGATCTGATCGTGGATATGATCGGTGCCGCGATCGGCGCCACTGCGGGCTTCTTCTTTCTCAAGGGCCGGGAACTGGGCGGCTTGTCCCGAGTCATCGACGAATTCGTGTCAATGAACCGCAAGTTCTACCGTAAGCTGCGTAAACGGGGCTGAGGGGGAGGTGGCGGGACCACCACAGCCGTAGGGGTACGTAAATTCCCGAGGACCTGCACATACAGGTGGGCGCCAGGTAAGTGGACCAGGGTCCAAACAGAGCCAGCTCCCTCGGATTTATTTAAGGCCACCGGAATTGGACCCCATCACGAGAAAGGCAGAACCCGCCACTAAGCAACATAGGCTTGTGCCGACCTTGCTACAAGAGGACAACTTGGTCGAGACCGACCGCATCCGCCAGACAAATTGAATGCTCCGATGGAGAGGCGGAAGCGATATTTTTTGCATTGAAGCCTCGGACCGGGCTTCAAAGAAGAGGTCGGGGCTTTCTCGGCCCTTGCCAAATGTTCACCTATTGTTCATGCTGTTGGGATGAAGGATGAAGACTTCATCGCAGCGGCAAAACCGGGCCAGCTTCTGGCCCGTGGAGTCTGTCGGCATCTCTTGTCGCACAATTTCGCCGCGATCGAAGAATTTGTTCCTGATCGCGGTCTGAGAGTGGACGTGATTGGCCTCGGACCCAAGGGCGAGATTTGGATCGTGGAATGCAAGTCCAGCCGGGTCGACTTTCAGTCTGACAACAAGTGGCAGGGCTATCTGCACTGGTGCGACCGCTATTTCTGGGCTGTTGACGAGGACTTCCCAGCCGAGCTTCTACCCGACGAAACTGGGTTGATCATCGCCGACAGCTATGACGCAGAGATTGTCCGAATGGGGCCGGAGATACATCTGGCGCCGGCCCGGCGCAAGGTTCTGACCCAGAAATTCGCACGTCATGCAGCGACGCGGTTGCACGCGTTGCGTCATCCCGGTGTCAGCGCGACTTGGGGTCCTTCTTCGGAGCCATAGCACGCGCGCGGCCAGCCGCTGCTTTGATTTCCTCAGCGATTTCCTCGGCTTCCTCGGGATCAAAATCCAGAGGTAGATCTATGCCCTCACCCTCGACATAGATGCGCACCATGCCCAGGCTCGTCGGCCCTATCTGCAAATTTGCGCTGATGTCGCTATCTTTGTTGATGCCCATGTTCGTGCTCCCTTCGGACGGGCGGGAGGTATCGCTTTGTACCGCAACAGACAAGAGCTTGATTGCCGATGGCGTTTTCCGCAAGTTCTGGCCATGAACAAAGGGGACCTTGTCTTCCGCGGTTTGCAGCAGGGCGATCTTGGCTGGCTGGTGCAGATGCACGGCGGACTTTACGCCCGTGACGAAGGTTTCGATATCACCTTCGAGGCGCTTGTCGCACAGATTCTTGCCGATTTCGTGCGCCACCACGATCCGGCATTCGAACGCGGCTGGATCGTGGAACGAAATGGACAGCGATTGGGTTCGATCTTCTGCACGCGTGAGGATGGGACCGTGGCGCGTCTGCGACTGTTTCTCCTGTTGCCCGAAACGCGGGGCTTTGGGTTTGGAAGAAGCATGTTGCTACATTGCATGGATTTTGCCCGGTCCAAGGGATATCGTCGCATGGTGCTCTGGACCCACAAGAGCCATGAGGCAGCGTGTGCTCTCTATCGTAAAACCGGTTTCCGACTGATGGATGAGGCAGAAGGGCGCGAGTTCGGCGTGGATGTGGTCAGTCAAAACTGGGAAATCCACCTGTAAGTCCCTTGCAATCGCCGCCCTCTATGGGTAAATCGCCCCTCGTGCCGCCTTAGCTCAGTTGGTTAGAGCGCTGGATTGTGGATCCAGAGGTCTCCTGTTCAAGCCAGGAAGGCGGTACCAC
>JAHEAO010000035.1 GCA_024642725.1 Paracoccaceae bacterium
AGGGCGTCGGTCGCGGCGTCGTTGTCGTTGTCCCAGAAGGCGCCAAGCGGCACTGCTTCCTGCGACAGCCACGATGGAAACAGGCTGTCATAGGGTCCGAAGAACCCGGTGCTGGTGATCTGCGCGGCTTCCTGGATGACGTTCAGGCCGGTGCGCTCTGCCGCAAAGAAGCCATCCAGCGTGAAGTTGGGGTTGTCGGTTGCGTCGCCGAACAGCCCGAACGGGAACTGGGTGGTCGCCGAGCTGCCAGCAGAGGCCGGCTGCGCGCGGAAGTCGGTCGAAAACGTGATGCCGTCAAGAGCGGTAGCCTGGACAAAGTCGCTGCCCACGCCGAAGCCCAGCTCCAGCGCGAAACCCGCGAGTGACTGCGAGGTCTGGTTGATCAGGCGATAGAACACCTGATAGTTCGACTCGGCATCGCTCGCGGTCACGTCAAAGACCAGATCGACGGGGTCCAGCCCGGTCATCTGCGTCTTCACCCGCTTGCCGCTCTGGAACTCTCCGGTGCAGGTGTTCGTGGGGTTCGAGGTCATGATGCAGCCGTCCAGCGTCAGCCCGCTGGGGCCGCCCTGGGTGTAAACCTCTGGCTGCACCTTGATACCAGGGGCGACGGCCTCTGGCGGGGCGTAAGCGATCTGGCCGTTGCTGGTAGAGGTCGGATCAGACGGGTCGCCGTCGTAGACCTTGCTTGCGCTGGCCGTGCCATCGGTTGCACCGACAACCACATTGTCCAGGTTCCAGCTTGTAATCGTTGCGGCGCTGGCAGCGCCCGCACCCAGAATGCCTATTCCAAAGGCGGCTGACAGCAACAAATATTTTCTCGAAATCATCGTCCCTCCAATCCCAATTGCAGTGGCTTCGACGACCCGCGTCGAAGCCTGTTCGAAGGCCGTTTCGGCAAATCCTGACAGGCTGTAATCTTGCGCGTCAGCACCTAGCGAGCTCACTTAGATTCATACAATGCATTTCTTGAATGTAAGCTTTGACGCAGAACAATTCCCGCAAGAAACGGGTTTTTTATGTCGCGGAAACAGTGGATACCCGGAATGGTACTTATCGGAGACCGTCATGAGCACCGAAACCGGATACCACTACAACGTCATGCGCCGCGCGATCGCAGAGATCGATGCGGCGGGTCCGGCACCGCTGTCGCTTGAGGATCTGGCCGGGCGGCTGCAGATGAGCCCGGCGCATTTTCAGCGCGTCTTCTCGCGCTGGGTCGGCGTGTCGCCCAAGCGCTACCAGCAATACCTGACGCTGGATCATGCCCGCGCCCTGCTTGCCGACCGTTTCACCACGCTTGACGCCGCGAACGAACTGGGACTGTCGGGGACAGGCCGTCTGCACGACCTGTTCGTGAAGTGGGAGGCGATGAGCCCCGGCGAATACGCGCGCAAGGGGGCCGGGCTGACGATCCGCTATGGCTGGTTTGACAGCCCGTTCGGCCGGGTTCTGGCGATGGGGACGGATCGCGGTCTCTGCGGCATGGCCTTTTCCGAGGAAACCGGCGATGACGCCGCTTTCGAGGATATGTGCGCGCGCTGGCCCGAGGCCAGCTATACCGAGGATCCCGATACGATCCGGGGCTGGGTCGATGGCGCATTCGGCAATGGCGGCGCAAAGCTACACCTGATCGGCGCTCCGTTCCAAGTCAAGGTCTGGGAAGCGCTGCTGGAAATTCCTTCGGGCCATGTCACCACCTATTCCGAGATTGCCAGCGCCATCGGCAACCCGCGCGCGGTGCGCGCCGTGGGCACTGCGGTGGGCCGCAACCCGATCAGCTGGCTGATCCCCTGCCACCGCGCCCTGCGCAAGTCCGGCGGATTGGGCGGCTATCACTGGGGCCTGCCGGTCAAGCGGGCGATGCTGGCATGGGAAAGCGCGCGGGTCGACGGTTCCGCCGCATCCTGACGGCAAGAAGACGCCAATCGGCTCTGTCATGGCAGTTGATATTGAATAACAGCCCCACAGCGCCCTATCTGAGCGCAACGCCCAGTTCGGGGCGACAGCAATGAGGCATGCATGACCATTTTCAAAACCACCACCCTTGCCGCAGTGACCGCCCTTGTTGCCGTCACTGCCTGCACCGACGTCAACACGCAGACGACGAAACCGAACCAGCGCACCACCGAAGGCGTTGCCATCGGCGCGATCAGCGGCGCATTGATTGGCGGGATTGCCGCCGACAGCCGCAAGGAACGCCAGCGCAATGTCGTGATTGGCGCGATTGCCGGGGGCGCGCTTGGCGGCGCGATCGGCAACAGTCTGGACAAGCAGGCCGCCGATCTGCAGGCGGCCATCGGCGACGGTCGGGTGAGCATCGTGAATACCGGCAATTCGCTTGTGGTGACGATGCCGCAGGACATCCTTTTCGACGTTGACAGCGCCCGCCTGCGCCCCGATCTGAAGTCGGATCTTCGGGCGCTTGCAAAGAACCTGCAGCAGTATCCGAATTCCCGCGTGCAGGTCATCGGCCATACCGACAGCACCGGCGATGCGGGCTATAACCAGCAGCTGTCGGCACAGCGCGCCAGCGCGGTCGGCGGTGTGCTGATCAACAACGGCGTCAGCGCCGGGCGGATCGTGACGGTCGGGCGCGGCGAATCGCAACCGATCACGACCAACCAGACGCCGGAAGGCCGCGCCCAGAACCGCCGGGTCGAAATCGTGATCCTGCCGAACTAGGCGAAAGCGCAGTGCATTCGGAAGGCCGGGTTTGCGCCCGGCCTTATTCGTTGTTGTCCAATGACCTTGCCGTCTTTAGTTTGGTCTGATCAATCCGGGTGCAAAAATGCCATTTCAGAAGATCCAGACAGAAAAGCTTTCGCAATCCGTCGTCCGGCAAATCGAGCTTCTTATCCTGCGCGGCATCTTGCGCCCCGGAGAGCGTCTGCCTGCGGAGCGCGAACTGGCGGAGCGGCTTGACGTTTCGCGCCCGAGCCTGCGTGACGCGGTCGCCGATCTGCAGGAACGCGGGCTGCTTGTCAGCCGGCCCGGTTCCGGGGTCTTCGTCGGCGATGTTCTGGGCTCGGCCTTCTCGCCGGCGCTGGTCCGTCTTTTCGGCAGCCATGCCGAAGCCGTGTTCGATTACATCGCCTTTCGCCGGGACATGGAGGGATTGGCCGCAGAACGTGCGGCGCGGCTTGCGTCGGACACCGATCTTCAGATCATCGGGACGGTCTTCGCCAAGATGGAAGCCGCCCATGCCAAGCGCAGTTCGGTCGACGAGGCGCGGCTGGATGCCGAATTTCATATGGCGGTCATCGAGGCCAGCCATAACGTGGTGATGCTGCATATGATGCGGTCGATGTACGACCTTCTGCGCGAAGGCGTATTTTACAACCGATCGGTTATGTTCAAGCAACGAACGACGCGCAGCGCTCTTCTTGACCAGCACCGCGTGATGAACCGCGCCCTGCAGGACCGTGATCCGCCTGCCGCGCGCCGCGCCGTCGAGGCACATCTGGACTATGTCGAGGCCGCGCTGCAGGACCAGCAGAAGTTCGAAAAGAACGAAGCCATCGCCCGACTGCGCTTCGAGCGGGAAAAGAGCCGGTAGGTCCGGGCTGTCGCCGAAAGCGATCCGTGCCGGTATCCGATCACCGATCGGCCCAGCCCGCGCGCAGGTTGTCCCCGTGCCGCCGCCAGTCTAAGTAGCCTGCCGGAAGGTATCTGATAGGATAGGATAAGACATGCCGACAATGCGTCGTTCCGTGTTCCTGCTCTTTTGGGCAGGACTAATGGCCGTGCCGTTCGCACAATTTTCAACCTCGCCGGCGACGGCGCAGGAAACTGCCGAACAGGTTCAGGCCGAACAGATCGCAGAGGCTGTGGCGGACGGAGCGCTGAACGAAGACCGGCGCGATCCCGAGACTGGCCTGCCACGCGAGGTTCTTGATCCAGTCGTCGAGAAAGCCGAGCTTGACCTGCGGCTTATCCCGCTGACCAAGCCGGAACTCGAACAGCTTTCCGCCAAATGGCTGGAGATTGTACGAAAGAAGACCGAAGAGGTCATGGCAGCGCAAGTCGCCATCGCCAAGACGGACGGCATGGTCGAGGATGCGGTGCGCACCGGGCTGACGGAACTGACGCTGGAGCGCAAGGACCTGTTCGACAAGTTCAGCGCGGTTATTTCCGCCCTTGAGAAGAAGGGGGGCGACCCGGCCCTTGTCGCCGAATACCGCGCTTACAGAAGCTCCGTCATCATAGAGGAAACCCGGACTTCGGACTACAAGACGCTGGTCGCAGAGGCGTTTTCATGGGTCAAGGCCAAGGACGGCGGCATAAAGATCGCGATCAACGGCGTGGTGATCGTCGGATCCCTGATCGGCCTTCTGGTTTTCGCACGGATCGTCCGCGGTTTTGTCCGCCGGTGGATTTCCCGGGTTCCGAACCTGTCGAAACTGCTTCAGGTGTTTCTGGTGACGCTGGTCTACTGGCTGGTGCTCGCGTTCGGCCTGCTGATCGTGCTTTCCGCCTTGGGGATCGACATCTCTCCGGTCTTCGCGCTGATCGGTGGCGCATCCTTCATCATGGCCTTTGCATTTCAGGACACGCTTGGGAACCTTGCCAGCGGTCTGATGATCATGCTGAACCGCCCCTTCGATGAAGGCCATTATGTCGAGATCGGCGGCGTGTCCGGAACCGTCAGGGCGGTGAGCATCGTGGCAACCACCGTGGTGACCGCGGACAATCAGGTCATCGTCATCCCGAACAAGAATGTCTGGGGCAACGTCATCACCAACGCGACCGCAAGTTCGACCCGGCGAGTCGACCTTGTGTTCGGGATTTCCTACGAGGACTCGATCGCCGATGCGCTGAAGGTGATCACGGAGACCGTCAGCAAGCATCCGATGGTCCTTGCGGACCCGGAACCACTGATCAAGGTGCACCAGCTGGCCGACAGTTCAGTGAACTTCATCTGTCGGCCATGGACCAAGACCGAGGACTACTGGACCGTCTATTGGGACCTGAACCAGCAGATGAAAGAGAGCTTTGACGCGGCTGGCATTTCCATCCCCTACCCGCAGCGCGATGTTCATATGAAGACGGCCTAGCGCCGCAGGCGATGGCCCGGCACCGGGGCGCAGGGCCCACAAACGGAAAAGCCCCGGTCGCAGGACCGGGGCTTTTGCCTATTGTCGCAAGACTGTCGGGTCAGTGCAGCTTTTCGCCGACCGCCTTGATTGCATCGTCGACCAGCGCGTTGCCGTCGGCAGCCGTCATATTGGCCGCGATCACGTCGCTTGCCGCCGCAACTGCAATCTGGATCGCCCGGTCACGGACGTCCTTGACTGCGGCAGCCTGGGCCGAAGCGATCTGATCCTCTGCCGCCGCGAGACGGCGCTTGATCGAGGCTTTCAGATCGGCCTTGGCCTGTTCCGCAGCCATGGCTGCTTCGGTCTTGGCATGCTCGATGATGCGTTCGGCCTGATCTTTGACTTCTTTCTGCTTGCGCTCGTAAGAAGCCAGAACCGTCTGAGCTTCCTCGCGCAGGGCTTTCGCTTCGTTCAGGTCGGCCTTGATGCTTTCGGCACGCGCGTCGAGCGCACCGCCGAGCTTGGCGGGAACCTTCACATAGACCAGCACCGCGATGAACAGCAGGAAGGCCAGCAACACCACGAAGTTGGTGTTGTAAAGCGAGAAGAACGGCATGTCGCCGGCAGCGAAGGCAGGCGAGGCGGCGAGCGAAAGGGCAAGGGCGAGTTTTTTCATGGCTCTTATCCTTTCAGCCGGGCTGTGACCGCAGCGGTGATCGCGCGGGCGTCGGCCTTGCCACCCAGGGCCGCCACGATTTCCTTGGCAGTGTCCTTGGCGACTTCCTTGATGCTGTCGATGGCAGAGGCGCGGATTTCACTGATGGCTTTTTCCGACTCGGCGGATTTGGCCGCGATTTCGGCATCGGCCTTGGCGATCGCCACATTGAGGTCTGCCTGAATGTCGGCCTTCGCTTCGGCCACGATACGACCTGCTTCGGCGCGGGCATCGGCAAGAGCCTGATTATAGGCCTCCTCGGCCTTGACTGCCTGCAGCTTCAGTTCTTCGGCAGCGGACAGATCATTGGTGATCGTGCCCTGCCGTTCCGCCAGGACCGCTGCGATCCGTGGCAGAGCAACACGGCTCAGCACGAAATAGATCGTGACCAGCGTAACGACCAGCCAGAAGATCTGGTTCGAGAACCAGTCGAAGTTCAGCTGGGGCATGCCGACGTAGTGTCCGCCATGTCCTGCCGCCTCGGCCGCATGTCCCGCCGCTTCGGCCGCGCCATGCGCCGCTTCGGTGGCAGTTGTGGTTTCTGTTGCCATCTTGTCCTCCTGGAACCTGATTTACACCGGGTGGGCAGCACAGGCCCCCACCCGACCGTAAGGATGGTTCGAAGAGATTAGACGGCGAACATCAGCAGAAGTGCTACGAGGAACGAGAAGATCCCCAGCGCTTCGGCAAACGCAATACCGATGAACATCGTGGCTGTCTGACCAGCAGCGGCCGACGGGTTGCGCAATGCGCCTGCAATGTAGTTACCAACAACGTGGCCCACACCAACAGCGGCTCCGCCCATGCCCGTACAGGCCAGACCGGCACCGATGTATGCGCCCATTTGTACGATATCGCCTTCCATAGTAGTCTCCTTACGACTTGAATTGGCTTGATTTTCCCGTGACCGGCTTAGTGGTGTGGATGCAGCGCATCCTTGAGGTAGACACAGGTGAGAATGGCAAACACATAGGCCTGGATGAAGGACACGAGGACCTCCAGCGCATAGACCGCGGTGATTGCCGCGACGGGTGCGATCGCTCCGACACCCAGTACGCCCGCAAAGCCGGCGAACACTTTGATCACGGCGTGGCCTGCCATCATGTTACCCGCAAGACGGATAGAATGGCTGACCGGCCGCACGAAATACGAAATGATCTCGATCAGGGCCAGGATGGGCCGCAGCACCAGGGGGGCCGCCGAGATCCAGAACAGCGACAGGAAACCGACGCCGTTTTTCACGATGCCGAGGATCGTGACGAAGAAGAACACTGCCAGCGCCATCGTCGCGGTAACCGCAATATGGCTGGTGGTGGTGAATGCCATCGGCAACAGCCCGAGGAAGTTCGCGAAGACGATGAAGATGAACAGCGTCATGATATAGGGGAAGTATTTCAGGCCGTCCTTGCCTGCGACATCCTCGACCATCTTGTGAACAAAGCCGTAGGCCAGTTCCGCGATCGACTGAACCCGGTTCGGCACGATCGCCCGACCGCGCGTGCCCAGCACCAGAAGCCCGATCACGCAGAGAACCGTCAGCGCCATCCACAGCGTCACGTTCGTCGGCGTGTAGAAATTGATGGTTTCGCCGCCAAACAGGGGTTTGACCACGAACTGATCCATCGGGTGGATCTGAAGGCCGCTCGGTGCTGCTGCTTCTGTCGACACGTCTAGTCCCTTCTCTCGTCCCTGGCCACTTCGGCCATCTTGTCCTTTTGGACCTCTTGCGCCGTGCGCAGCATCACCCGCACCCCGGCCGCGAAGCCCAGCAATATGAACAGCACCAGAAAGATGGGCAGGGTTCCGAAAAGGGAATCCAGCCCGTATCCGATGCCGAAGCCGACCAGAAGGCCGGTCACCAGCTCGACCACCATGCGCCACGCCAGATGCGCCTGTGCGTGGTGGTCTTCCATCTTCGAGGTCGGCGCGTCGGCCTGTTTCGCCGCTTCGATCCGCTTTTCGAGCCGGGCGAGCCGGTCTTTGTCAGCCTGATCAATCATGACGAAAGCCCCCTTGGACAGTCGCGCGGACACTATGAATGCATGGGGTCCGAGTCAAGCGCCGAAACTGCGACGTCAAGACAAGTTAATCCATTGATAAAAATGGATATTTTAAAACAGAAGAAGGAGTGTGCTTGTGCCGGAATGCCGCAGGTTCGAGCTTTGCGGCGAGTTTGTCATATTCAACCTTTCGGTTGACGGTTCCCGCGCCGTGTTCATAACAGGCGGAATGGAAAGCCGTTTGGACAGTCTGTTTGCCGCACTCGCCGATCCCACGCGGCGGGCGATCCTGACCATGCTGCTCGAAGACGACATGGCGGTCACCGACGTGGCGGAACCGTTCCAGATGTCTCTGGCGGCGATTTCCAAGCACCTTGTGATCCTGACCCGCGCCGGCCTGATCAGCCAGGAAAAGCGCGGAAGGGTGAAGTGGTGCAAGCTGGAACCCGACGCGATGCGCGATGTCACGGTCTGGGTGCAGGGCTTCGGGCAGTTCGAACCGGTGAACCTCGATGCCTTCGAGCGGTTTCTGGAAACCGAGTTGCAAGGCGGCTCCGAGGCGGACTGATCCGTCCTAGCCGGTTTCATCCTTGAGCAGCAGGAGGAGTGCGACGATGGTCAACCCGACACCGGCCAGCACCGCGACGGGCGGCACGCCGTGGCCAAAGGCGATTTCCCACAAGATCACCCAACTGGGCGTGAGGTAGGTATAGGCCATCACCTTGGACGAAGGGATCCGCATCACCGCATATTGCAGCAGCACGAAAGTCGTCGATCCGGCGAGGATCGACGTATAGGCGATGGTGATCCAGACAAGCCAGGGCAGGGTCGTCCAGTCGGTGGCCCGGATATCGGCCCATCCGTAGATCGCCAGCACGGCAAATCCTGCCAGCAACATGCCGAATGTGAAGGTCAGCGGATGCTCTCCGCGGTTGAGCCTGCGGGAGACCGGGGCATAGATGCCATGCGCGACCACGCCCCAGAAAAAGATCACCTCTCCGGTGCCGACGTGAAAAGACAGCAGCGCCGAGATGTCGGCACGAAAGATCACCCAGAGCGCCCCGGCACAGCCGACGACCAGCGCCAGTGCCATGCGCGGGGTGATGATCTGGCGCAAGAGCAGCCAGCCCACCAGTGCCGAAACGCCCGGGGCGAGCGTAAAGACTGCCGCCGCTGACACCGGTGGCGCGGTCTTGAGACCTTCGAACATGGTGACGAAGTAGAAGGCGAAGAGCACGCCGAGGATCAGGTAGCGCCACGGCGCACGCGCGGCGGCTGCTGTCAGGACCCCGGTCGAGCGCGCCAGAACCCCGATGATCACGGTGGCGATTGCGAACCGGACGGTGTTCAGCGCCGCTGGGGCAATTTCATTGGCGACCTGCCCGCCAAGGCTGAACGATCCGGCGATCAGCCCCGAAAACAGCAGCATCGCCAGATGTCCGCGCAATTGCTCGGTCCGCGCGGGACTGTGGCGGGACGCCTGTGCTTCGGCCTGACCTATCGCCACGCCTTGGCCTCTTCCTTGAGGTATTTCACGAAGGCCTGAACCTTTGCCGTCCGGTGCAGGTCGACATGCGTTACCAGCCAGAGCTGCGAAGCCCAGGCCGGATCGGGCGGCAGGACTTCGGTCAGTTCCGGCGACTGTTCCAGTTCCCATGACTGCACGAAGCCGATGCCGACACCCTGCCGGACCGCGCTTTCGATCGCGAGCGGTTCCGACGCGCGGAAGATGATCGCCTCGGGCGGCACCTGCCCGGCGAGCCAGCGATGATGCGGCGCGCGGAGGATGTCGCCATCCGCGCCAACAAAGCGGTGGCCGGCAAGCGCGTCGAGCGACTCCGGAACCCCGTACCGCGCGACATATGAGGGGGCAGCGACAAGATGCGGCATGTATCCATCCAGCGGCTGTACGACATTGTCGGGTTCCTGCGGAATGTTGCCGGCGCGGATCGCGACATGAGCCTCGCCGTATTCCAGACGGAACAGGCGCGAGTCGGTCAGGTAACGGATCGTCAGCCCCTCGTGCTGGGCCTGAAACCGCGCCAGGACCGGCGTCAGCATTTCCGCAACACCCACGACACTTGTCACCACCAGTTCGCCGGTGACGCCGCCGCCCTGCCCCTTGATGCGCCCCACCAGTTGCGAAAACTGGTCGTCGGTCGCGGCGGCCACTTTCAACAGCTCTGCCCCGGCCTCGGTCGCGGTGTAGCCGCGTGCATGGCGCTGAAAAAGCTTGACGCCCAGCCGCTGTTCAAGCGCGTCGATGTGCCGGATCACCGTGGCATGGTGCACGCCAAGCACTTCCGCGGCCCCGCTCACGGTACCCAGCCGCGCCACCTGATAGGCGGTGCGGATTTCATCCCAGTTTGAAAAACTCATCTGGATTCCTCACGAAATGCACACGCAAAAGTTTTGTGCACGAGTGAACAGTGTCTCTCGCACGATGGTCAATTTCAATCAGGACTTCCACCCCTATTTCCTAATCACGAGCCGGAAACGCCTGATCCCCAAACAGCACCGGCAACCTAAATTACTGACTCTAAAGGAGAATAACATGACCAATCGCATCCTTACCCTTGCCACCGCCGCAATCGTTGCCGCCGTTGCTGCAGGCTCCGCCAGCGCACAACCGGTCAATGCAGGTGACGTCCAACTGGCGTTGCAAGCAGGCGTTGAACCGGGAGCCTATAGCACATCGCAGCTGTCCCGGATCATCGAGGCGCAAAGTGAAAATCGGACCAATCAGGTCAGCTACGTCCTGAACGAAGCCGATGAAGGCGCGACATACATGTCGACCTCTTCGGTCCCGTCGAACCCGACCCCGACCTTCGGAACGGGCGTCAATTCCGACAATTACTGATCGTAAGGTCATCGGCCACCGAGCCGTGAGATTGAGGGCGTCCGGGCAACCGGGCGCCTTTTTTTGTCCTGAACCCGTCGCACAGGTGGTTGCATCGGCGGCGCCGGCAAGCACTCATGATCCGCGAACACGGAGCGAATGGATCACTTCGGCCTTGGCGTCGCGTATAATCGGCCTGCCGAGATCAGTCAGCCGCCCGTCGACAGTTTCACCCGCATGGATACCGATCCACCAGATCGACCCAACCGATGGCATTGCGGCATAAATCACACTGATCCGCTCCGGTTTAACGCTCTCCATTCAAAAATTGGCTAGCAAGATACGCGAGATTTTCTAATGTGCACGAATGGCAAAGGTGACACAGACAAAACAGACCTTCACGGTTGATCACGGTAACTGGGTTTTGGCTGCAGGGGCTTCAGTGGCCGTTCTGGCCTGCGCCAGTTTTGCGATGCGTTACATGCTGGCGGGAGACTTCATGCAGGCGCTGAAGCTTGTCGGTCTGGGCGCTGTTTGCTTCTTCGTGATCGTCTTTGGCGTGACCCGTCTGACGGCGACTTTGGACCGTGACAGCGGCACCGTCGTGCTGCGGACCAAATCGATGCGCGGGACGACGGTCGAAAGTTTTGCGCTTGCGGATGTGACCGGCGCTGCCACGCAGAAATCTGCGCGGATCGCCGATTCCAAGGTTCAAGCCAAGAAACCGAACTTGCGCCCCGTCCTTATTGTCTCCGGCAGACCGGAACCTGTGGCACTGGTCAGCGCCTATGCCTCTGGCGATGAACCCGCGCGCATTGCGCGTCAGGCCGCCGAATGGCTTGATCTGCCATTGTCCGAACAAATCCCCTGACTTGACTCGCGCAGCCGCCGCGCGTATCTGCCCCGCAACATCCGGAAGTCACCATTGCTTCCGGTCCTCTTTCAGAAAGGGGATCGCCGTCAGTCAGCGCGTTGCGCCCACTGGCGCGCTTGTCGTTTGGATCGCGGCCACGGGCGCGATTTGCGTTTGAACCGTTCTTCCCTATCTGGGGAGGGCACCCTGTAACCGGCGAAAGGAGCCGCGGCGATGTTTGAGAACCTATCAGAACGCCTGTCCGGCGTCTTCGACCGGCTGACAAAGCAAGGTGCCCTGTCCGAGGATGACGTCAAGACAGCGCTGCGCGAAGTGCGCGTGGCACTTCTGGAGGCGGACGTTTCGCTGTCCGTCGCCCGAGATTTCGTAAAAGCCGTTCAGGACAAGGCCACGGGACAGGCGGTTACCAAATCGGTTACGCCTGGCCAGCAGGTCATCAAGATCGTCCACGATGAACTGGTGCATGTTCTGTCCGGGGATGACGACGAACCCGGCGCGCTGAAAGTCGACAGCCCGCCCGCGCCGATCCTGATGGTCGGCCTGCAGGGTGGCGGCAAGACGACGACCACGGCAAAACTGGCCAAGCGGCTCAAGGAAAAGGCGGGCAAGCGGGTGCTGATGGCCTCGCTCGACGTCAATCGCCCGGCGGCGATGGAACAACTTGCAATCCTTGGCGCGCAGATCGGCGTCGATACGCTGCCAATCGTCAAGGGCCAGAAACCGGTCGATATTGCCAAGCGCGCCAAGCAACAGGCGACGATGGGCGGATATGACGTCTATATGCTCGACACCGCCGGCCGGTTGCAGATCGACCAGGTGCTGATGAAGGAAGTCGAAGACGTCCGTGACATCGTCAAGCCGCGCGAAACCCTGCTGGTTGTCGATGGTCTGACCGGTCAGGTCGCCGTCGAGGTCGCAGAGGAATTCGACGGCAAGATCGGCATCTCCGGCGTCGTGCTGACCCGGATGGACGGCGACGGGCGCGGCGGTGCAGCACTGTCGATGCGCGCAGTCACCGGCAAGCCGATCAAATACGTCGGCCTTGGCGAAAAGATGGATGCGCTCGAGGAATTCCACCCTGAGCGGATCGCGGGCCGCATCCTTGGCATGGGCGATATCGTCGCGCTCGTCGAAAAGGCGCAGGAAACGATCGAGGCCGAGCAAGCCGAACGCATGATGCGCCGGTTCCAGAAGGGTCAGTTCAACATGAACGACCTGAAGATGCAGCTGGAGCAGATGCAGAAGATGGGCGGCATGGAAGGCGTCATGGGCATGATGCCCGGCATGGGCAAGATGGCCAAGCAGATCGAACAGTCCGGCTTTGATGACAGCATTTTCCGCCGCCAGATCGCGCTGGTCCAGTCGATGACAAAAAAGGAACGCGCCAATCCGCAAATCCTGCAGGCCAGCCGTAAAAAGCGGATCGCAGCAGGGGCCGGGCTGGAAGTTTCTGAACTGAACCAGCTTCTGAAGATGCACCGCCAGATGGCGGACATGATGAAGAAGATGGGCAAAGGCGGCATGCTCAAGCAGGCCATGAAAGGCATGTTCGGCAAGGGCGGAATGCCTGGCGGCATGCCCGACATGAACAACCCCAAGGCGATGGAAGAAGCCGCGAAGGCCCTGCAGGGCAAAATGGGCGGCGGATTGCCCGGGCTTGGCGGCGGCATGAGCCTGCCGCCCGGATTGTCGGGTTTCGGTAAAAAGAAATGACGCTTGCCCCGACCCTGACCACGGAACGCCTGATCCTGCGGATGCCTAAGCTTTCGGACTTCGAACACTGGGCCGCGTTCTTTGCATCCGAACGTTCGGTCCACGAACGCGGGATGCAGCCGCGCGATGCGGCGTGGCGCACATGGGCCGCCGAGGTCGCTCTGTGGCCGCTGCGCGGCTACGGGCCTTTCGGCATCGATGACCGTCAGACCGGTGCCTATGTCGGCGAGGTCGGCATTTACGAACCAGATGGCTATCCCGAGCCGGAGCTTGGCTGGTTCGTCGTGCCCGGGGTCGAAGGAAAGGGCTATGCGGCAGAGGCCGCAGGCGCAGTAATGAATTGGGCCAGAGCGACATTCGGCTGGGATCGCCTGATCAACATCATCGACCCGGAAAACGATCGGTCAATCGCATTGGGCCTGCGGCTTGGCGGCGTCATCGATCCCGATCTGGCGGGGGTCGATCCGGGCGACGTGGTGATCCGTCATGACCTGCGAGGGCGGGCATGATCACGATCCCGACCCTTGAAACGGAACGCATGATCCTGCGCGGCCCGAAGCCCGACGATTTCGAGCCTTTCGCAAAGTTCCTGACCACCGAACGCAGCGCCGGGATCGGCGGCCCCGCCAGCCGGTCCGAAGCGTGGCGCGGCATGGCGATGATGATCGGCCATTGGGAATTGCGCGGTTACGGCATGTGGTGGCTGGAAGAAAAAGCCAGCGGCAGGGCCGTCGGCCGGGTCGGTCTCTGGAACCCCGAAGGCTGGCCGGCACTGGAACTGGGCTGGGTCGTCTACGACGGATTCGAGGGTCGCGGATATGCATACGAGGCCGCCGTTGCCAGCCGCGATTATGCGCGCAAGACCATGCCTTCAAATACGCTGATCAGCCTGATCGCCCCCGAAAACGCCCGTTCGATCCGTCTTGCGGAACGGCTGGGCGCGACCCGGTCCGGCACATGGGCCTCGCCCGCAGGGAAAGAGGCGTTGATCTACACCCATCCCGAACCGGAGGCAAAGGCATGAGCGACGCCGTAACCCTTGCAGCAAAGCTTTTGAAAGAGCACCGCGACAGTATCGACCGGCTTGACGCCATTCTGGTCTTCACACTGGCCGAGCGCTTCAAGCACACCCGCGCGGTGGGCAAACTGAAAGCCGAACACGACCTGCCGCCTTCAGATCCGGTGCGCGAGGAACAGCAGATCGAACGGCTGGAGCGGCTGGCGACCGAAGCCGATCTCGACCCCGAATTCGCCAAGGAATTCCTGAACTTCATCATCAGTGAAGTGATCAGGCACCACAAGAAACACAAGGAATGACAGGGGCCTGTCCCCGTCACAAATAGCTACGACATAGGAGAAAACATCATGGCTATGAAAATCCGTCTCGCCCGTGGCGGCTCGAAGAAGCGCCCACATTACTCGATCGTCGCTGCCGACTCGCGGATGCCCCGCGATGGCCGCTTCATCGAAAAGCTGGGCACCTACAATCCGCTTCTGCCGAAAGACAGCGAAGACCGCGTCAAGATGGACATCGAACGCGTTCAGCACTGGCTGAGCCAGGGCGCGCAGCCGACCGACCGGATTTCCCGCATGCTTGAAGCTGCTGGCGTGCTTGAAAAGAAGACCCGCAGCAACCCCAACAAGGCAAAGCCGGGCAAAGCCGCTGAAGAGCGCGCCAAATCCAAGGCCGACAAGGCCGCCGCTGCTGCCGAAGCCGCTGCTGCACCGAAAGAAGAACCGGTAGCCGAAGAAGCCGTTGCGGAAGAAGCTCCGGCAGAAGAGACTGCAGCAGAAGAAACGACCGCAGAGTAATCTGCGGTCCCCCTTTCGGGGTGGGCTCGGATTGTGCGGATCATCTGGATCGTGATGCTCTCGATCGGCATCTGGCTGGGGTTCAAGGCGGACAGGTTCCTGTACATGGACCGCTGCCTTGACGCTGGCGGCCAGCTTGATCCGCGCGGGTTCTGCGCATTGGGGAAAGCGGATGAATGACACGCGTATCTGCGTTGGCGCCATCGCCGGTTCCTTCGGCGTCAAGGGAGAGGTGCGGCTGAAAAGCTTTTGCGCCGAACCCGAGGCGATTGCCGACTACGCCCCGCTATATACCGAAGACGGAAAGCGCAGCTTTGCGCCCGTCATCACCCAAGCCATCAAGAACGGCTTTGCCGCCCGCATTCCGGGGATCACCACCAAGGAACAGGCCGATGCGCTGCGCGGCGTCAGCCTCTTTGCGGACCGCGACCGGCTGCCCGGTCTGCCGGATGACGAATTCTACCATGCCGACCTGATCGGCCTTGATGTCTACGATTCGGGTGGCGCGCGGATCGGGCAGGTTCAGGCGGTGCTGAACCACGGCGCCGGCGATTTGCTGGAGGTTGCTGGCCCCGGCCTGAAAGCTTCTGTCCTCATGCCGTTCACCAAGGCGATCGTGCCGACCGTTGATTTAACCGCCCGCCGTATCATCGTTGATCCGCCCGAGGGCCTGCTGGAATGACACGGGTGATTGTTCATGCCGGTTTCCACAAGACCGGCACGACCAGCCTGCAGGATTTTCTGAACGACAATCGTTCTGCTTTATCGGCATGGATGACCTACTATGGCAAAGCCGATTTCCTGAAAGCCGGAGCGCATGCCCGCATCTATGGGCAGCGCCCGTTCTGGTGGCGCCGGGTTCTGTTCCGGCGCGCCTTCATGCGGTTCCTGCAAGGCATTCCCGCCGATGAGGTTATCGTCCTGTCCCGCGAAACTTTTTGCGGCGTGATGCCCGGCCATCGCCGCTTTGGCGGGCGGATCGTGGAAAGCTATGCCACTGCCGCGATTCCACTGGCGCAAGAGATCGTCGGCTGCCTGCGCGATCATTTTGGTCCCGGCGTCACCATCGAGTTCATTTACACCCTTCGCGACCGCGACAATTGGCTTGCCAGCGTTCACGGCCACCTTCTGCGGTCGATCAAGCTGACCCGGACGCTGGAAGAGTTCCGCGCCGGTTTCCGGCACCTGCCGGACCCGCGCGCCGATGTCGGCCGCATTGCCGCAGCGCTGATGCCAATCCCGGTGCATATCGCCTGGCTCGAGGACTATGCCGACCAGCCTGAAGGTCCGGCAGGGGCCATACTGGATCTGGTCGAATTTCCCGATGTCCTGCGCGATTCACTTCGCCCCGCGAAGATTGGCAATCCGGGACAGCCGCCGGAACTGCGCGCCCGCTTGCTGGATCTCAACCGTGCTGGCAGCGAGGGCGCAAGCCTGAAGGCCGAAAAAGAGTCACTCTTGGCCGGTGACGTTGCCCCGCGCGTCGAAAAGTCCTAACCAGCGCCATGACCGAAAAACCGAAATCCCATGGCCGCCTTTCCATCGCCGCTTCAGTGAAGCCGCGGGAACTGATGACGGACAGCCCGGATCTGGCGGGCGCATGGAAGGCCCGGGTCATCACGCTTTTCCCCGCCGCCTTCCCCGGCGTGCTGGGGGAATCGCTGACCGGCAAGGCGTTGCAGGACGGGCTGTGGCAGCTTCAGACCATCGACCTTCGAGACTTTGGCGAAGGCCGGCACAAGAATGTCGATGACACGCCTGCCGGAGGTGGCGCTGGCATGGTGTTGCGCGCCGATGTGCTGGCAAAGGCCCTGACCGATGCCGCCGACGGCACCCCGAGGGACCGCGCCCGCTGGCCGGTTCTTTACCTTTCGCCGCGCGGCAAGCGCTTTGATCAGGCCATGGCTCACCGGCTTGCCGCGGCCGATGGCGTCACGCTTTTGTGCGGTCGGTTTGAAGGCGTGGACGAGCGCGTGATCGAACATTTCGGCATCGAGGAAGTCTCGCTTGGCGACTTCATCCTGACCGGCGGAGAGATTGCAGCACAGGCCTTGATTGATGCGACGGTCCGGCTTATACCCCGCGTGCTTGGGAATCAGGCTTCAACCGAGGAGGAAACCTTCTCGGATTTTTTGCTTGAACATCCCCAGTACACGAAGCCCGCCGTCTGGGAAGGCCGTGAGATACCCGAAGTTCTTCTGTCGGGGCATCACGGGAAGATCGCTGACTGGCGCCGGGCCATGGCCGAAAGGCTGACAAAGGAACGACGACCTGACCTCTGGCGGGCTTATTGTGCCAAGTACAATAGGGACCCGGATGAAGACCGAGAGCTCTGAGGACGCGCCAAACACTTCGCGGGAAAAACCGTGAGCATATAGGAGTAATTGCGATGGATCTTATCGCACAGCTGGAAGCCGAGCAGATTGCCGAGCTCGGAAAAGAAATTCCGGATTTCAAGGCGGGTGACACCATCCGCGTCGGATACAAAGTGACCGAAGGCACCCGTAGCCGCGTTCAGAACTACGAAGGCGTCTGCATCAGCCGTAAGAATGGCAAGGGCATTGCCGGTTCGTTCACGGTCCGCAAGATTTCCTTTGGTGAAGGCGTGGAACGTGTATTCCCACTTCATTCGACCAATATAGACAGCATCGTCGTTGTCCGCCGCGGCAAGGTTCGCCGCGCCAAGCTTTACTACCTGCGTGCGCGTCGCGGTAAGTCCGCGCGTATCGCAGAGGTCACCAACTACAAAGCGCTCGACGGCGCCGAAGCATAAGGAACAGCCGAGATGAAAGCAGATATCCATCCCGACTATCACCTGATCGACGTCAAGCTGGTTGACGGCACCGTCGTGCAGATGAAATCGACCTGGGGCAAGGAAGGCGAACAGATGTCGCTCGACATCGACCCCTCCGTGCACCCGGCCTGGACCGGTGGCGGCACCCGCCTGATGGACACCGGCGGCCGCGTGTCGAAATTCAAGAACAAGTACGCAGGTCTTGGCTTCTGAGCCATTGATCTTCGGACCAACAAGCGCCGCCCCCCGGGGCGGCGTTCTTGTTTGGGGGGACCGGATCGTGCAAAGGTCAGTCCAGAGCGCCCGATTGCGGGTCCCGGGGTCGTCAAAACCTGTCCGCCAGGAGCGTCCATTGCCCAAAGTCACGATCAGCCGTGCCGAAACCCAAGCCGACTTCGATCACGCCCGCAGCCTCTGCAATGCATGGGTCGACTGGCAGTTGAAGGTCTTTCCCGAATACAGGAATGAGATCCACAAGGTCTTCGAACCGGTGGCCTATGCCCGAACGCTGGCAGAGCTTCCCGTCATACATGCCCGCCCGAAAGGCGCCATCCTGCTTGCGGCACTCGACGGGCAGCCCGCCGGCTGCGTGATGTATCTGGAAATGGAGCCGGGTGTCGCGGAAATAAAGAGGCTCTTCGTCGACGAAAGCGGTCGGGGTCACGGGCTGGGCCAGGCGCTTTTGACGGAGATGTTCGCCCATATGCGGGCAGACGGCTACAAGACGGTTCGCTTCAGCTCGGCCCGGTTTCTCACCCATGCACGGAGCCTCTACGAAAAAGTCGGCTTTGCGGACATCCCGCAGCCGCCCGATTTCCCTGAGCACCTGCGCGGGATCGTCTATTTCATGGAGCGCCCGCTTTGATCACTTGATGCAAAGCCCCCGATGCCTTCGTCCCCTTAACGCACCATGGTTTCAACTTCAGCCCGCAGCCCAAACGCGACCGAGCTCCTGTCCAGTTCGACATCGTCGTAGGTCAGGATCGTGTCAACCTTCACCGGACGGATCAGCCTGACTCCCCCTGACAGGCCCAGCGGCAAAGCCCGCATCGGCACGGACACCGAACTTGGCCGAAGCTGTCCGGCCACCGTATAGCCGCCCTCGCCATCCAGTATCTCACCCGCTGCAAGGTCCCTTTTGCTGACGGCAACTACGTCGGCGCGGAATGCCTCTGCAACGCCGGTCGCTTCACCGCGCAACCCAACGCTGGCCACCGACATTCCCAATTCCAGGCCGATCAGGTGCCAGCGCTTGTAAGAACACATGTACCGACCAGAGGTGTCGGTCGTGACCTTGTATTCCTCAAGGCACCGGCGCTGGTATTCGGTCACGGCTTTCACGCAGACCCAGACGCCCATGCGAATGTCATAGTCGATCTGCTTGCCGTCGGCATCGAGGCTGTTCAGCACTTCGACCATCCCCGGCCCCTCCAGAACGCCGCCATCGGCCATCGGCCGCATCAGGTTCGGCAGGTCGTCGATCGATCCTGACGGATAGGCCAGACCGTTGCTGGGCACCGACAGGCCGCAGGCATTGGCGATGGCCGAGGATTCGATGGCGGGCTTGGTGCCATCCAGAAAGGAATTGAACATCTTGGGGTTCAACCGCCCGACTTCGGCCTGTTTTGCGGTCAGGCCCCAATTGTCCCAGATCGTGTCCGGAGTCGAATGCCGGAACTCCGGTCGCCACTTGTGCCCGCGCCCGGCGGCGGCAACCTCGAAGCCGCAGGTCCGCGCCCAATCGACTAGGTCGCAGACTAGCGCTGGCTGATCGCCAAATGCCATCGAATAGACGACGCCCGCCTTGCGCGCCGCCCGCGCCAGTGCGGCACCGCACAGCGCGTCGGCCTCAACCGTCGCGCTGATCGCGTGCTTGCCTGCACCAAAGATGGCGATCAGATGCTGCGCGGCGACGACCGGATTGCCGGTGCATTCGACGATGATCTCGATCGCCGGGTGGGCGATCAGCGCTGCCGCCGCTTCTCCGACATGGGTCGCGCCGCTTTGCAGGGCGGCATCCAGCGAACCCGCGTCGTATTGTTCTGCCGCCCACCCCGCCAGCGCCAGATTGGACCGTGCCTGCGCCACGGACAGATCGGCGATGCCGACGACATGGACCCCCGGCAGCCGCACTGCCTGTGCCAGAAACATTGTGCCGAACTTGCCGGCGCCGATGACGCCGACACGGATGGGCCGCTGATCTTCGGCGCGCTTCTGCAATTTCTGGTAAAGGCTCAAGGTCGTTCTCCATTCGGATTTCGGTCCTTGGCATTGAGAAGGATCGCCGCGGCGAGAGCAAGCCCTGACGATTGCTGTCTGAAGATGCGGGGACTGCGGCAGTGGACTTGCCCCCCTATAAACCCGCCACGGGGGATGATTCAGCAAAGCCGGTGCAACTTTCGTGTTTTCCTTAACCGAATTTTCACCTCCTCCCGCTAGCGTCCCGGCCATCTCCCGAAAGAGCAAACTTCATGATGCCCCCGCATGTTTCGCGGGTCCGCAGTCATGTCCCACTACATCACCAAGGAGCATTGCTTTGTTGAATCCATTCGAGAACCGTACGTCTTCACTCTCCGGCCCGGCGACGGACATCCTGCCTGTGACGCCCAATGACAACAACGATCTGCCAGAGGTGGCCGTCGCGCTTTACGTTGAAACCGGCGGCACCCTGTCGCTTGTTACTGCGCGCGGCTCGGCGCGGACTGTCAGCGTTGCCGACCGCTCGATTCTGCCCGTGGGAACACGCAAAGTGAATGCAACCGGCACCAGCGCCACGGGCATCCATGCCATGGTGATTGCATGAAGATCGCTTGCGATTTCTCGCTAACCTCGGCGCCCTATCGCCCCACGGCGGCACCGGCTCCTTGGGGCACGCCATGGGCCTCGCCGATCTCGGGGACCGCGGCGGGGCTGGTGCTCGACTTCGCGGCGGGGGCCTATGGCGTGGGTGGTCAGCCGGGCAGCTTGCCCGGTCTCATGGCCTTTACCCGCGCCACGGCCGCATCCCTGATCAACGCATCCGGCCAGCTTGTGGGCGTTCCGGCCAACACGTCAAGGCTGACCCATGATCCCTACACACTGGCAAGGCTTGGGCTTCTTCTGGAAGGAGCGCGCAGCAACCTGTTCGCCAACAGCGCCACGCCTGCCACCCAAACTGTCGCCGTCACCTCGACACCGCATGTGTTGTCGTTCTACGGCAGCGGCAGCATCGCGCTTTCGGGCGCCCACAATGCCACCGTTGTCGGCAGCGGCAGCTATCCGTCCCGAACCGAGATCAGCTTCTCTCCGGCAGCCGGTAGCCTGACTCTGACGCTCTCGGGTCAGGTTCAGGCCCCGCAACTTGAAGCCGGTGCAAAGGCCTCGTCCTATATTCCGACCACGACCGCACCGGGACAGCGAAGTGCGGATGACGCGGCTGTCGCGCTGGGGCCATGGTTCGACACTGCTGCCGGCACCGTGGTTTTCAGCGGCTATGTGCTTGGGGCCAGCGCCAACGACAGGATCATCGAAATAGACGACGGCACCGCATCGACCCGGCTGTCGCTGCTGTGGAACACGGTGCTCGAAAAGCCTCAGTTCCAGGTCTGGGCGGCGGGCGCCTTGCAGGCCGCCATCGCCCCGCCCGGCAATGCCGTGCCGCTTGGCACTGAATTCCGGGTCGCCATCGCCTGCGCGAAAGACGCCTTCGGGATCTCGCTGAATGGCGGCGCAGTTGCGAATGACACATCCGGCTCGGTTCCCGCCGGGCTGACAACCCTTCGACTCGGCCGGGCCAGCGGCGGGGCGCAGGGCCAGATCATCACGGAATCGCTTGTCTATTACCCGGGCCGCCTGCCGGATACCGAACTTCAGGCGCTGTCCGCCTGAGGAACCGGGGACCGTCCCCTGCGATCCGCTGCGGGACGGTTTTTCCGTTGCCCCAAGCGCTGACCCAGCTATGACTGTCCTGGCAAACAAGGACAGAAGAATGCCAATCGCACTCGTGACCGGATCGGCCGGCTTCATCGGTTACCACCTGTGTCAACGCCTGCTCGCCGAGGGCTGGACGGTGACCGGCTTTGACGCCATGACGGACTATTATGACGTGACGCTCAAGCAGCGCCGTCACGCCATGCTCTCGCAGCACCCGGCTTTCACACCCCATATCGACCGTCTGGAAAGCGATGGCGTGCTCGAGGCGCTGGTTGCGAAGTTGCGGCCCGATGTCATCGTCCACCTCGCGGCTCAGGCAGGCGTGCGCTATTCCATCGACGCGCCACGATCCTATGTCGATGCCAATCTGATCGGCACATTCAACCTGCTTGAGGCGACCCGGAATTCGCCCGTGCAACACCTGCTGATCGCGTCCACATCCTCGGTATATGGCGCGAACACGCATATGCCCTACGCGGAAACCGACAAGGCCGACCTGCAAATGTCCTTTTACGCCGCCACCAAGAAGGCGACAGAGGCGATGGCCCATTCCTATGCCCATCTTTACGCGCAACCGACGACGATGTTTCGTTTCTTCACCGTCTATGGCCCTTGGGGTCGCCCCGACATGGCCTTGTTCAAGTTCACCAAGGCGATCCTGAGCGGCGAGCCGATAGAGGTCTTCAATCACGGCAACATGTCGCGCGACTTCACCTATATCGATGACCTGACAGAAGGCCTGTTCAACCTGCTTGGTGCCGCGCCCGCCCGGCCTGAAACAGCCGAAGACATTCCGGCAAACGACAGCCTGTCGCCGGTCGCGCCCTTCCGGATCGTCAATATAGGCAATTCCAGCCCTGTCAGGCTTCTGGATTTCATTGCCGCGATCGAAAGCGTGACCGGACGCGAAGCCGTCAAGGTATTCAAGGACATGCAGCCGGGCGATGTGCCCGCGACATGGGCCGACACGACACTGCTGCGCAAGTTGACGGGCCACCAGCCCGAAACCGCCATTGCCGATGGCGTGGCGCGTTTCGTAAGCTGGTACCGCGAGTACTACCGCGTATAGGTCTTGCCCCCGGGGACGATTCCGGGGGCAGGCCCGCGTCAGGCCACCGTGGCCAGCAATTCGGCATTGCCGCCGGTCGCAGTCGTATCGATGCAGATGTGCCGTTCCAGATGACAACGCGCCGCGAGGTCAGATTCGCAGGCCAGTTGAACCAGCGCCCCCGGGCGCGCGGCAAGCGCAACCCGGGCCGCCCGCAGATCCGCGGCATCCGACCAGAGCACAACGAGGTCGACGCCTGACAGCCCCGTTAGCGCGGCCCGGTCCAGAACCCCGTCAACCTCGCCGCCCGGCACGACGGTTACCGCGGTACAGCCATTGGCCCGCGCGGTTCCGGCCTGCTCATCTGCCTCGGCCAGTGTCGGCCCAAGGCACAACACCGTGCCGCGGCCAAATCTCATCAGCCGATTGGATTCCCCCGTCGGTCCCGGCAGCGATTCCGCCGACAGCATCGTATCTGCGGGTTTCGCCCGGTCCAGCGCCGCCTGCACCGCCGCCACGTCCGCGACCTTGCCAGCGGCAACTGGCGCCTGCCGAACCGCGCCCTTCACGAAGCGCGCCACGTAGTCCGGTCCCCCCGCCTTCGGGCCGGTGCCCGATAGCCCCTCGCCGCCGAAGGGCTGCGAACCCACAACCGCCCCGATCTGGTTGCGGTTGATATAGATGTTGCCGGCCCGGATCCGTGCGGTCGTCATATCGACTCGGTTGTCGATCCGCGAATGCATCCCGAAGGTCAGCCCATAGCCGGTCGCGTTGATCGCATCGATGACCTTGCCAATGTCCTCGGCCTTGTAGGTCGCAACATGCAGCACCGGTCCAAAGATCTCGCGCTCGAGATCGGCGATGCCGGACACCCTGATGACCGTCGGCGCGACGAATGTGCCGCTGTTGGGCGCTGCGAGTTCTTTCAGCACGCGGCCACCCGAGCGCGCGGTCTCGATATGCGCCACGATTCCGTCGCGCGCCTCGGCGTCGATGACCGGACCGACATCGGTGGGCAATGCCCAGGGGTCGCCCAGCACAAGTTCGTCCATCGCGCCGTAAAGCATCGTCAGGAAGGGTGTCGCAACATCCTCTTGCAGATAGAGAACCCGCAGGGCCGAACAGCGTTGCCCCGCCGACTGGAATGCGGAAGCGACGATGTCGCGCACTGCTTGCTCGGGCATCGCGGTGGAATCGACGAGCATGGCATTCAACCCGCCGGTTTCCGCGATCAGAGGCGCGTGGGGTTCGACCACGCCAGACATTCCCCTGTTGATCGCCTGCGCGGTATCGGTCGAGCCGGTGAACACGACGCCCGAAACGCGCGCGTCGCCGGTCAGCGCTGCGCCAACCACCCCGCCCTCACCCGGCAGAAGCTGCAATGCCCCCACCGGCACCCCGGCCTGATGCATCAGCCGTACCGCGATGGCCGCTGTGATCCCGGTCTGTTCGGCCGGTTTCGCCAGCACCGCGTTGCCCGCAGCCAGGGCCGCCGCAATTTGCCCGGTAAAGATCGCAAGCGGGAAGTTCCACGGCGACACGCAGGAAACGATGCCACGCGCCTCTCCCTGCAACTCTTCACCGCGATCCGCGTAGTAGCGCAGGAAATCCACCGCTTCGCGCAGTTCCGAAATCGCGTCCGCCGCCGATTTGCCCGCCTCGCGCGCCAAGGCCGCGAAGAATTCGCCGTAGTGCGACTCGTACAGATCCGCGACCTTGCGCAGGACCGCAGCACGCTGGCCCGCCGGGGCCTTCCAGACCGCAGCGGCCTTCAGGGCCGCCGCCGCATCGTCTTTCGATGCCCAAAGGACCTCGCCCACCACATCGCCGGGATTTGCCGGGTTGCGAACTTCGTAGGTTTCGGAACCCTTGGCCTTGCCGGCGATCATCGGTCCGACAGACCAGCGTGTATCGGCGAATGCGGCGCGTGCCGCTTCGAAATCGGCCAGGTCGCGAGGGTCGCGGATGTCCCAGCCTTTGGAGTTGCGCCGCGCGCCGAAAATCTCGGCAGGCTTTGGTAGCGGCGATGGCGCATCCATGACCTTCGCAATGGCGTCGAACGGATCGGCCGCGATCAGCGCAGGCGAGACATCTTCGTTGACGATCTGGTTCACGAAGGAGCTGTTGGCCCCGTTTTCCAGCATCCGTCGCACCAGATAGGCCAGAAGATCACGATGCGCGCCGACCGGTGCGTAGATCCGGCAACGCGTTCCCTCGCCCTTCAGCACTGCCGAATGCATCACCTCGCCCATGCCGTGCAGACGCTGGAACTCGAAGGCCTTGCGGTCAGTTGCCATTTCCAGAACCGCCGCGACGGTGTGAGCGTTGTGCGTGGCGAACTGCGGATAAATCCGGTCGGTCATGCCCAGAAGTTTTTTCGCACAGCACAGATAGGCCGCATCGGTGGCGACCTTGCGGGTATAGACTGGGTAACCGTCCAGCCCGAACACTTGCGCCTTCTTGATCTCGCTGTCCCAATAGGCCCCCTTGACCAGCCGGACCATGATCTTGCGGTCAAGCTTTGCCGCAAGCGCATTCAGCCAGTCCAGAACGTAGGGCGCGCGCTTGCCATAGGCCTGCACGACAACGCCGAATCCGTCCCAGCCCGCCAGTTCCGGGCGCGACAGCACCGCCTCGATGATATCAAGCGACAGGTCCAGTCGGTCGGCTTCCTCGGCATCGATGTTCAGGCCCATCCCGGCCTTGCGCGCCATCAGCGCCAGTTCGTATGTGCGCTCTACCAGCTCGCTCATGACCCGTGCGCGCTGCTGCACCTCGTAGCGCGGATGCAGCGCCGACAGCTTGATCGAGATGCCCGGGTTGTCGCGGATGTCGGCGGACCGGCAGTGGGGGGCCAGTTTCGCAATCGCATCCGAATAGGCATCGTAGTGATGTTGCGCATCGCCTGCGGTCAGCGCCGCCTCGCCCAGCATGTCGAACGAATAGCTGTAGCCCTGCTTCACCATCCCGGAGCCGCGCTTCAGCGCCTCGCCGATGGTCTGGCCCAGCACGAACTGGTGCCCGAGCTCCTTGATCGCGCGCCCCACGGCGGTACGGATCATCGGCTCGCCCAACCGTTTGACGGCCGAATGCAGCGTTGCCGCGATGCCCGGCTCGTGGTTCTCCTTTAGCACCTTGCCCGTCAACATCAGCGCCCAGGTCGAAGCATTGACCAGCGATGAGGCCGAATGCCCCAGATGCTCGTCCCAGGATGAACTGGCGATCTTGTCCTCGATCAGCTCGTCGATCGTGTCCTTGTCGGGCACCCGCAAGAGCGCCTCGGCCAGACACATCAACGCAATGCCCTCGTCGGTGGAAAGCCCGTATTCCGACAGAAACACTTCCATCAACCCCGGCGAGGCATGGCCCCGCACGCCTTCGATCATGCTGACCGCGCGGGCGCTGGCCCGCTGCCGCACGCCCGCATCAACCGGTTGCGCCTTGATCAGATCGGTCAGCAGCCCGGCTTCGTCCCGGTGGTGCGCATCACGGATTATCTCTCTCAGAGCGTTCAGATCGGCCATGGAATCATCCTCTCGGGGCTATTTCGCCCTATCTACTCTCGAAGCAGCAGGCATTTTGCCTGTCTTTTGGAATTTTCCGCAATTATAGACTGAATTGGACCGAAATATCAGACCATGAGGCCGCTTAAATGGCGCAAGGCGATCAGATCGACCAGATCGATCACAAGATACTGAAAATCCTCAGTCGCGATGGACGGCTTCCCGTCACCGAGCTCGCGGCACAGGTCGGTCTGTCCAAGACCCCGTGCCAGTCGCGCCTCAAACGATTGCAGCAACAGGGCTACATCCAGGGATTTCGTGCGGTGCTGAACCCGGAAATGCTGAACCTCGATCACGTCGCCTTCGCCGAGGTAAAGCTCCGCGACACGTCCGAACGCGCGCTTTCCGCCTTCAATGCCGCCGTGCTCAAGGTGCCGGAGATCGAACAATGCCACATGATCGCCGGGTCCTTCGACTACCTCCTGAAGATCCGTACCAAGGACATCCAGACCTACCGGCAGATCCTCGGCGAAACGATTTCATCCCTGCCGCATGTCAGCAGCACGTCGACCCATGTCTCGATGCAGTCGGTGAAAGACACCGCCTTCGATCGCGCCTGAGGCCCGATAAGGAGGCGTCACGGGTTATGCCGACCTCGGCCGATCGCCAGTGACAGCACGAAAAGCCCCGCCGCCGCGACGACAATGCTCGGACCCGTCGGTGTGTCGGCCAGGAATGAGACCCAGACCCCTGCTGCGACAGAGGCCATGCTGAAAGCCACAGAAATTGCCGCCATCGCCTCGGGTGTCCGGCCAAAACCGCGCGCGGCTGCGGCGGGGATGATCAGCAAGGCCGCGATCAGCAATGCGCCCACAACCTTCAGCGCCAGCGCCACGACCACGGCCAGCGCAAGCGTCAGCACCAGCCGTTCACGGCGCGGATCGATTCCGGCGCTTGCCGCCAGTTCCTCGTTCAGCGTGGCTGTCAAAAGCGGCGCCCAGCGCCACAACAAAAGCGCCAGCACCAGAATGGAGCCCCCCCAGATCACCGCAAGATCGGTCTTGGTCACGGTCAGAATATCGCCGAACAGAAGGGCCGTCATGTCGACGCGAACACCTTGCACGAAGGAAATCGCGACCAGCCCCAGCGCAAGGGCTGAATGCGCAAGCACGCCGAGTATGGCATCCATTCCGTGGCCACGATCGACAAGCGACGCAACGGCCAGTCCCATGGCCAGCGCAACGACAAGCGTTCCGGCCGTGACCGAGATGGAAAACCCCAGAGCCAGCGCCACGCCCAAGACAGCGGCATGGGACATCGCGTCGCCGAAATAGGCCATCCGCCGCCAGACCACGAAGGCGCCAAGAGGCCCGGTCGCCAGCGATAGTCCGACGCCGGCCAGAACCGCCCGGATCAGGAAATCGTCCAGCATCAGTGAACCCGCCCGCCGTGATCGCCATGCACATGCGCCTCGGCCCCCGGTTCATCCTGGGCGTGATCATGGTCATGATCGTGATCATGCGCGACGTCGTGCAAATGGTCATGGTCGTGATCGTGGTCATGTCGGTAGAGCGCCAGCGCGCCGCCCGTTCCATCGCCGAAAAGCGCAAGGTATTCCGGTGCCTCCGACACCACGGCCGGGCTGCCCTCGCAACACACGTGACCGTTGAGGCAGATCACTCGATCAGAGGCGCGCATCACCACATGCAGATCATGGCTGACCAACAGCACCGCCGCGCCGGTGTCCCGCCGGACCTCTTCGATCAGCCGATAGAAACTTTCGACGCCCGGGTGGTCCAGCCCTTGCGTCGGTTCGTCCAGGATCAGGATGTCGGGCTTGGCCAGCAGCGCCCGCGCCAGCAGCACGCGTTGGAACTGTCCGCCGGACAACGCGGTCATCTGCCGGTGCTCCAGCCCTTCGATCCCGACCCGTTCAGCCGCGCTGCGAATCTCCGCCTCGGGGCTGCGATGCGGCAACGACAGGAACCGCGCCACAGTCATCGGCAGGGACATGTCGATCGCCAGCTTCTGCGGAACGTAACCGATGCGCAGCCCCGCCGCCCGTTCGACCCTGCCGCGGGTCGGCTTCAGAACGCCAAGCAGCGCCCGGATAAGTGTCGACTTTCCCGAACCGTTGGGTCCAACGATAGTGACGATCTCGCCCTTCGAAATCCTGAAATCGACATGGTTCAGCACCGGCGCACCACCGTAGCGCACGCTCATGTCCTTGGTTTCAATCAGGCTCATGCCGCCTCCGCGATGCAGGCGGGGCAAGTCCCCAACACCTCGACATTCACCCGCGACATGCGAAAACCCAGCCGGTCCGCAGCCACTTCCAAAGCGTCGCGGACATCCTCTTCAGGGACCTCGGCCACCGCGCCACAGGCATCGCAGATGAAGAAGGCGGGCGCATGCGCCTCGCCCGGCTGCATGCAGGCCGCAAAGGCATTCAACCGCCGGATCTTATGCGCAAAACCGTGTTCGACCAGAAATTCCAGCGCGCGGTAAGCAACCGGTGGCTGGCTGCCGAAACCATGCTTGGCCAGCCGTTCCAGCACTTCGTAGGCGCCCAGTGCCCGGTGCTCTTCCAGCAGGATCTCCAGCGTGCGCCGCCGCACCGGTGTCATCCTAATACCCGCCTCGCGTGAAAGCGTATCGGCGCGGTTGAGAACCGAACCCAAACAGTCTTCGTGGTCGTGACTGCGAAAGGCCGCTGCCGGATTGGACGCCGAATGCATCGCTTTACCTCTTGTTATATTATAACATATCATGTTATTCGATCGCGATCCAAAGAACAAGGACCAGAGATGCGCCCGATTCTGACCTCTCTCGCGCTTCTTGCGGCGCCCCCTGCCCTTGCAGAGCCGCCGCAGGTGGTGACCGATATTGCCCCAGTCCATTCGCTGGTTTCGATGGTGATGGGCGAGCTTGGGACGCCGATCCTGCTTCTGGACGCCGCCCAGGATCCGCACCATGTCACGCTGCGGCCATCGCAGGCCCGCGCGCTGACGGATGCCGCGGCGGTCGTCTGGATTGGCCCGGCGTTGACCCCTTGGCTTGAGAAACCGGTTGGCACCCTGTCGGACAGCGCCACCATTGTCACACTGATGGACGCGCCCGGAACAAAACTGATTGCCGCCGAGGATCATGACCATGCAGAAGACGGACACGAAGATGATCACCACGACGGCACCGATCCGCATGCCTGGCTCGATCCCCATAACGCGGCGCTTTGGCTGATCGCGATCACTGCGACCTTGCAGGCGCTCGACCCTGAGAATTCGGAGACCTATGCCGTCAACGCCCGCACCGGCAGCGCCGCCATTGACCAGGTAGAGGCTGATATCGCGGCCCGGCTTGCAGCCTACCGCGACGCCCGCTTCGTCGTCGCGCATGACGCCTTCGCCTATTTTGCCGGTCGGTTCGGGCTGGACCTTGGCAACGCGATTTCGGCCAGCGATGCTGCGCCGCCCTCGGCCGCGCGGATGGCCGAATTGCATGACGCGCTTGAGGGGGTGACCTGCGGTTTCCGCGAGCCGCAACAAAACCCCGCCGCGCTGGATGCGCTGCTGGCCGGGACGGAAATCCCGCAGGCGATTCTCGACCCGCTTGGCACGGCGCTAGCCCCGGGGCCGGAGCTATATCCGGACCTCTTGCGGGCAATGGCCGACAACATTGTCGCCTGCGCCATGAAGTAAGCCCCTTGATCCGTCGCCGGGAAAAGGGCTGACTGGACCATGAAACAAGGAGGTCCAGCAATGACGGCGACCCTTCCCGATACAACTTCGATTGCAGCGCTCCGGCAGCAGGAATACCGGGTATACAGATGAACCGCGCCCCTTTCGGCACCACCCATGCCGGGTCCGAGGTCGACCGCCTGACGATCGGCGACGGCACCCTGACCGCAAACATCCTGACACTCGGCGCGACCCTGCAAGACCTGCGCCTTTCCGGAGTGCCGCATTCGCTGACCCTTGGGGGCGACGATATTGCCGCCTATCAGGGCCCGATGGCCTACTTCGGCGCGATCGTCGGCCCGGTCGCGAACCGTATTACCCATGCCAGTGCCGTCATCGACGGCCAGCGCCACCATTTCGCGGCGAACGAGGCTGGAAATACCCTGCACGGCGGGCCGACTGGCACCCATGCGCTGATCTGGGAACCGGTCGAACAGACCGAAACCAGCGCCACGCTGCGCCTGTCGCTGCCCGACGGCTTGGGTGGTTTTCCGGGGCGGCGCATTGTCTTGGCCAGCTTCGCCATCCTGCCCGGCGCAGTGCTGCAGCTACACCTGAGCGCCACAACCGACCTGCCGACATGGATGAACCTTGCCAACCACAGCTACTGGAACCTTGACGGCACCGAAACGACCGAAGGCCACCGGCTGCAGATCGACGCCGACCGCTACCTGCCGGTCGACGCCGCGCTTTTGCCCACCGGAGTCGCAGAGGTCGAAGGCACTGCCTATGATTTTGGCACGCCGAGGCCGGTCGGTGCCGGCCAGCCGAACCGATATGACAATACGATCTGTCTTTCGGATGCCCGCCTGCCCATGCGCAAGGTCGCAAGGCTCACCGGCGCCTCGGGACTGGCGATGACTGTCGAGACGACAGAGCCTGGCCTGCAGATCTATGACGGTATCCGCATCGACACCGCACCTTTCACCGGTCATTCCGGACGGCCTTACATCGCGCAATCGGGCTTCGCGATTGAGGCACAGGGTTGGCCGGATGCACTCAACCACAAGGATTTCCCCTCGATCCGCCTCGACCCCGGCGAAACCTACGAACAGATCACCCGCTGGCGATTCGAAAGACCGGAGGCATGACCCTGCCCGAACGTATGTCCGGCTGGCTTCTGACCGGTCACGGCGGTCCGGATAAGCTGCACTGGCGCAACGACCTGACCGTGCCGCGCCCCGGCAAGGGTCAGGTTCTGATCCGCGTCCACGCCTCTTCTGTAAACAACACCGATATCAACACGCGGATCGGCTGGTATTCGAAATCCGTCCGCGGAGACACCGCGACCGCCGGAACGGAGCTCGGTGTCGCAGATGATGCCGCTGGTGGCTGGGCCGGGGCGCTGACCTTTCCGCGCATTCAGGGGGCGGACTGCTGCGGACGCATCGTGGCTGTGGGCGACGGAGTAGCTGAATCTCGGCTGGATGAACGTGTGCTCGTGCGGTCGATGCAGTCGACGGAAACCACCGGCCCCGCCCTATCCTTCGTCACCTTCGGATCCGAATACGACGGCAGTTTCGCGGACTACACGCTGACTCCGTCCGCTCAGGCCCTGCCCGTCCATTGCGACTGGAGCGATGCCGAGCTTGCCTCGATCCCCTGTGCCTATTCGACCGCCGAGGCCATGCTGCAGCGCATCGGCCTTGGTGCAGAGCGCGTGCTGATCACCGGCGCATCAGGCGGGGTCGGATCTGCAGCGATCCAGCTTGCCAAACGCCGCGGCGCCCATGTCACCGCCGTGACCAGCCCCGACAAGGCGGCGTCGATCGGTGCCATCGGCGCTGACGGTATCATGGGCCGCGATGATCCTTTCGTCCCCGGCAGCGCCGATGTCATCCTTGATCTGGTCGGTGGCCCGCGCTGGCCCGCCCTTCTGGATGCGCTCCGCCCCGGGGGGCGCTACGTTGCTTCCGGCGCCATCGCCGGCCCGATCGTGGAACTGGACCTGCGCACGCTTTACCTGCGCGACCTGACCCTGCATGGTTCGACCTTCCAGCCCGACACCATCCTGCCCGACGTCATCACCTATATCGAGCGTGGAGAATTGCGCCCGCTGATCGCAGCGGAATTTCCGTTGAAGGACCTGAAACAGGCGCAAGAGTTGTTTCTGGAAAAGTCATATGTCGGCAAGATCGTTATCCG
>JAHEAO010000036.1 GCA_024642725.1 Paracoccaceae bacterium
AAAGACTGGATCGAGACCGTCCATGCTGATTTCGTCTTGAGCGGTGGCGCAGCCAACCGAGAGCAAGAGCGCGGTGGTCGTCAGCAGCGTGATTTTCATGGCTATCTCCGATGAGAGCTATCTCGGGACGAGTAGTTTGACGGTGAATTGAAGGGTCTCGTCGGCAGTGACGCCGGTATCGTAGAAGTTCTTTTCGTAGGACCCGATGAACTGGACCCGCTGATTTCCAATCTTGGTCAGCTTGGCGACCTTGACGCCGAGCGGCAGACTGACGAATTCGCCCCCGTCCCAGTCGTAGGTGATCGACATTTCCGATGTTCCGACTGACCAGCCATTGGGCAGGGAGTAGTTGAATATCGGCTGTATGATCGAGACATTCACGTCGGGTCGAGAGTCATCTCCGCCAACGGTAAAGATGTTCTGGTTGAACAGCCCCCAAAGAATGTTGTTGCCGCGTGCGGTGAAGCCGGCAGCGGGGCCAAGGCCCCATTTTTCGGTACTGAGACCGTCCTCGCCCGTTGGCAGAAGGGCAACAGCACCGACGCCCCAGCGTCCCCATGACCGATCGAAGGCCGTCAGGTTGAAGAGCGTCGTATCGCTCAAACCGCTGAGTCCGCTTGGGCTGTCCGTGACATATGGCAGTGTGAGGCGAGCGATGTTGCTGGTGTTGCCGAGTTCGAATGGGATCGCTGCGCGGAACTGCACCACATTGCCATCGGCATCCGGGGCGTTGTGATAACTGTAGGTGTAGTAGTTTTGCAGCTGAAAGCTCATGATCGAGGCGGTTGGATCACTCGCGGCCTGACTAAGCGATTGGGCCACGTCGGTGGATTCCTGGGCCGTGGCGCTGCCAGCCAGAACACATACAATCACCAGACCGGTCAGGGACTTGCAGTTTACTGGAAACGTCATGTCACTTGTACTCCGAAGATCGCGCCAAAGTCGCTGATCCGGTCTCAAGCATCAGAATCAGCCTGATGCCAAAGTTTAGTGGCGAAGCAGAGCAAAGATTGTCTAGAGTTACACATTTGGTTGTTCGGGGGTTCTAAATGAACGACACGACGAATTTGAAGGCGGGCTGGCTGTCTGACGTGCCGGTGAATTTGGCTGATCGGCTGACTGGCATCGGCCGCCTGATCGACATACCAAGAGGCCAAGCGGTTTTTGGTCTTGGTTCTGATACATCGGAATTTTACGGTGTGGCTCAGGGTGTTGTCCGTCTGGAGGTTGCGGCGAACGGCAATGAGCAGCGGCTGGGCCAGTTCTTTGGTCCGGGGTTCTGGTTCGGGGAGCTTAGATTGATTGCAGAGGTGCCGCGGTTGATGGGTGCGGTCGCCGCGACGGATGTGCGACTAATGCAGATCACACAAAGCGGTTTCAATCGGCTGGCCAATGAGTTCCCCGACCTCTGGAGATGCATTGCATTGCTTTCCGCCCAGCATATGGCGATGGCAATTGGTGCGGCCGACGATCTGATGCTGTCGTCCCCGGAAAAGCGTATCGCGGCGGTGCTGTTGCGGTTTGCCGGGCGGCGGCACGCCAATCCGGCAATCCAGCCGAACGACACGATCCCGGTGACACAGCAGGAAATTGCAGCGGCTGCCAATATGTCGCGGGCATCAGCCGGCAACATTCTGCGCCAGATGGCTGCACAGGGCCAGATCACAATCGAATACGGGGCGCTCTTGATCCGAGATCCCGAAGCGCTCGCCGCGACTACACTCAATTAGGCCCCCCAGCGGGCCACTATGGCAGATAGACCGCTTGCAATGCGATCAACGGCTTGCCTGTCGCGTCAAGCAGTTCCAGCGCTTGACCGTCAATGCGCCATTCCGCCACTTCAGACAGGGCTAAGTTCAAGCTGTGTTCCACCTCGTCGAGCGGGGGCGGGCAGGCCATCATTGTCATAGCGCCGGGCATGAAGCTGATCCGGTTGCCGTCGAGCTTGAACGCCCCGTTGATTTGATTGCAGCCGACGGTTGCGCTGTAGGATGGCTGACCGCCATCGCGCAGCACGATATGCGGTTCGCGGCGCCCGTCCATGTCCGTGATGTCGGCATCGCCGATGCGGTCGATCCGCCAATAGGTGTTCACCAGTTCGGCCGTGGCGATTCCGCGGTCGCAAGTCTCGCCCGGATTCAGTTTGTCGAAACGGTTGACGATCAACGACATCCGCGGTGGACCTTCCATGCCTTCGCGCAGTGTCAGAGTGCCGTCCAGAACGGCCATGACGAGGGCACCGGGTTCTCTGTCCACCGTCAGATAGGCCTTTTCGAGGGCAAGATAGTCTGCCTCCATCATCACCGGGTAACTGCGGCCGGTGCTGCATTCACTGAACAGCGCCGTATCCGCGAAGTAGCTGAACAAGCCGCGCATGGAGAGCGAGACATCGGTTGGGGTCATGGCATTGGCGGCGGTCAGGTCGTAGTTGAGTTCGCTCTCAATCGGTTGTCCCTGTTGGTCGAGCAGTCGCAGGTTGCCATTGCCGCGCAGCTCGAAGCCGATCTGTTCCCCCGAACCAGCTTGCAGGATCAGGGCATTTCGGGAGGGATCGGCAAACCATCGCCCGATCTGGTCGATTGGGTCGGAGGCGGCTGCCTCATAGCTGCGGCGAAGGTGGAAGCTTTGATCGGCCCAAAGGTCGAGATGCCAGTCCACCCCGCCACCCGAGGCTGCGGGCAGCTTACCGAGAAAAGTCGCAGGCAGGCTCAGCCCATGTGCACCCGTCATCGGGCGTTTGGGCGACTCCGGTGTCATGGCGGGCGAATCGATGCGTTGCATGATCACGTCTATCTGTTTGCCGGCACCTCGTGTCAGCACCGGATTGTGTGTCGTTGTCGTGAACAGAAGTCTTTCATCGTCAAAGACTTGGGCGCGAATATTGTAGCTCATCCGGTCGTCGATCTTAGTCGGATCATATTCGAGCGTGAAGGCAAAGGGCGGTGCGCCGAGGTTGTCTGATCTGGTTTCCGCGATGATCACGGACGGTGCATCGGCTCGGCTGACATCTTCGAGCGCAACCACCAAGACCGCTTCGGGGGGCAGTAACATTCGTTCGAGGTAAGTCGCCGTGCCGGTCAATGTCTCGGCGGAGGCGTAGGCCGTGCTGACCGCTAAGGCACAGGCAAGGCCGATAGTCTTCAGAAGATGCATAACTGGAACTCTCCGTCTGGTTTCAGTCTACGTTTGACGCAGCACCCGGGCCGGTTCTTGGTTCGGATTCGAGAATAGAGACATATTCTTGTTGCACCGGTCCGATTGCAACACGGCACACAGGATTCGGAGAGAACCCGGGCAAGCATCGGAACGCGAACAAATGGCGCTGGCTAGCTTTCGGATTGCAGTGCCATGACCCGAAGCATCGCTGCCAGCAGGGCCTGATGCGGCTGTGGCCCTTTGCCGATACCAAGAAGCGCGTCACTGTCGCGCCAAGAAGATTCGCGCAGCGTGCAGGTCCAGTGCCCATTGGGTTCATGTGCCTTGCCGGTCAGCGATATCGTCCATTCCGGCAGAACCTGATCGATCAGATGCAGAACGTCGTCCGTGTGGCCGAATTCGCTTTCTCCGGGTTCAAGCCCGGGGATCATCGCGGCGATTGCGGCGCGTATTTCTGTCTGAGCGGCGAGGTCTGCGCCTGAACTTTCCACTATGTCCGCAAGTGCTTTGAGATCGTTCTGGCTCATCTGCCATTCCTCCGGATAACGCGCGTGCCGGTCGATTGCGTGACCGCATCGCCATGTCACTTTCGCTGCCGACACTAGCCGCCGCCCAACCTCCGGCAATTGATGCAGATCAACGAACCGCTGCTTGGCCCCGTTTACGCATGTCCCACCCATCAGGACATCTTCGGTAAAGGAAATGCCATGCCCAAGGATATCGTTCATCTGATCTGGTTCGAGCATCTTGCGAGGGGAGACGGCGCGCTTGTTGGTGGCAAGAATTCTTCACTTGGGGAGATGGTGCAGAAACTTGGCAAGGCCGGTATCAAGGTGCCGCCGGGTTATGCGACCACAGCGGATGCCTTTCGTGCGTTCATCCGCGATAACAAGTTGAACGAATTCATTGCCGAGCGTCTTGCGGAATTGAAGGACGGCAAAGCGACGCTGGCCGATACCGGCAAGACGATCCGGGCCGCCATTGCCGCCGGGGCATGGCCAAAGGCCACGGGTGACGCGATAACGGCGGCTTACCGGGAACTTGGCAAGCGGACCGGCAGCAAGGAGCCGTCGGTGGCCGTTCGATCCTCTGCCACTGCAGAGGATTTGCCGGATGCGAGTTTTGCGGGTCAGCAGGAGACATTCCTGAATGTGCGAGGAGAGAAAGCGCTGCTGGATACCTGTCGGCGCTGCTACGCGTCACTTTTCACCGACCGGGCAATCACCTACCGGACGCTCAAGGGCTTCGACAAGGTCGAGGTAGCGCTTTCGATCGGCGTGCAGCTGATGGTGCGGTCGGATCTTGGCGGCTCGGGCGTGATGTTTTCCATCGATACCGAATCCGGATTCGACAAGATGGTGCTGATCAATGCGGCCTGGGGTCTTGGTGAAAACGTGGTTCAGGGCGCTGTCACGCCGGATGAATATCAGGTCTACAAGCCGTTTCTTGGCAAGTCCAAGCTGGTTCCCATTCTTGAAAAGAAGCTGGGGGACAAGGAAAAGAAGATGATCTACGCGGGCCGTGAGGGCGGTGAAATCCGCAACGTCCCGACCTCGAAAGCCGAACGTGAGGCCTTTGTGCTGTCGGATCCCGAGATCCTTGAACTGGCGCGCTATGCCGCGACCATCGAAAAGCATTACGGCCAGCCGATGGATATGGAATGGGCCCGCGACGGCGAGACCGGGGAACTCTATATCGTGCAGGCCCGACCCGAAACGGTGCAGTCACGCGCCGATGTCGCGGCCATGAAAAGCTACAAGGTCACCAAGAGGGGCAAGGTCTTGCTCAAAGGGCTTTCGGTGGGCGCGGCGGTCGCGACCGGTCGGGTCTGCCTGATCGAGAGCGCGCGGGACATTGACCGGTTTGTCGACGGCTCGATCCTTGTGACGTCGACGACCGATCCGGACTGGGTGCCGATAATGAAGCGGGCCTCGGCCATCATCACGGATGCCGGTGGCCGCACGTCCCATGCCGCAATTGTTAGCCGCGAACTGGGCGTGCCCGCCATCGTCGGCACCGGACAGGCCACGCATGTCCTGCATGATGAGCAGGATGTGACGGTTTCCTGCGCCGAAGGGGATGAAGGGTTCATCTACGAGGGTAGCGCTGAGTTCGAAGTGGAAGAACTGCATTTGGATTCGATCCCGCAGACCGACACCAAGATCATGCTGAACCTCGGAAACCCGTCCGCCGCCGCACGGTGGTGGCGGTTGCCTGCCGATGGCGTCGGGCTTGCACGGATGGAATTCGTGATCAACAACACTATCAAGGTGCATCCGATGGCGCTGGTCGAGTTCGACAAGCTCCGAGATGATGCCGCGCGTGCCGAGATCGAGAGACTGACGCGGGGCTATGCCAAGAAGACCGATTATTTCGTCGACCATCTTGCCATGGGCTTGTCGAGGATAGCGGCGTTTCTCTATCCCAAGCCGGTCATAATCCGGATGAGCGATTTCAAGACCAACGAATATGCAGAGCTTCTGGGCGGGAGACAATTCGAGCCGCACGAGGAAAACCCGATGATCGGTTTCCGCGGTGCGTCCCGGTATTATTCGGATGCCTATCGCGCGGGCTTCGCGCTGGAATGCCAGGCCATCCGCAAGCTGCGCGAAGAAATGGGCTTTGATAACGTGGTTGTCATGATCCCCTTCTGCCGGTCGCTCGAAGAGGCCGACAAGGTTCTCGATGTGATGGCCGAGAACGGTCTGAAACGTGGCAAGAAGGGCCTGCAAGTCTATGTAATGTGCGAGATTCCTGCCAATGTTATCCTTGCCGAGCGGTTTGCAGAGCGGTTCGACGGATTTTCGATCGGGTCGAATGACTTGACGCAGTTGACGCTGGGTGTCGATCGAGACTCTGGTGAACTCGCACATCTTTTTGACGAGAATGACCCGGCGGTGACCTGGATGATCGAAACGGTGATCGCGAAGGCGCATAAGGCCGGGTCACATGTTGGGCTGTGCGGGCAGGCGCCAAGCAACAACCCGGCCTTCGCCAAGGTGCTGGTCGATGCCGGGATTGACACCATCTCAGTTACGCCGGACAGCTTCATTGCCGTTAAGCGCCAAGTGCATGACGCCGAGGCAAAGCGGAAGCGGAACAGGAAATAGCGCCCAAGGCATCGGCGTGGAAAACGGACGGCGTAATGCGCGAGCTCAGCCTCGAGGACCAACTGAAGCGGCTGCAGGCGCTGGTGGCGCTGATCGGGCTAGCGGGGGGCTTGTTGGCCCTCGGTCTTGGCCGGGCCGAACTCGCCGGATGGATCTGGATGGCAGGGACGCTTCCAGTTCTGGCTGCGCTTCTTCTCGAGATCATTGAAAGCCTGCGCCGCGGCGACGTGGGCCTTGATATCGTTGCGGCGCTTTCAATGTCTGCAGCCCTTGCGACCGGAGAGACGCTTGCCGCTGCCGTGGTTGCGCTGATGTATTCGGGCGGGACGTTGTTGGAAAGTTACGCCGAAGGCCGGGCCCGCCACGAAATGCACGCGCTCTTGTCGCGGGTTCCGCGCAGCGCGATGCGCCACAGGAACGGCGCGCTGGAAGAGGTACCTCTTGAAGATATCGCCCCCGGCGACCGTCTTCTGGTTCGGCAGGGCGATGTGGTGCCGGTCGATGGTTTGCTGGGATCGGATCACGCGATACTGGACCAGTCGGCTCTGACTGGCGAGTCGCTTCCGGTGCGGCTGGAACGTGGCGACTTCGTGATGAGCGGTGTTAGCAATGCTGGAGAACCTTTTGATATCGATGCCAAAAACGATGCGTCCGACAGCACCTACGCCGGAATTGTGCGTCTGGTCGAATCGGCGCGGAAGTCAAAGGCACCAATGTCGCGGCTTGCGGACCGGTATTCTCTGTTGTTCCTTGCGCTGACGCTGGCCATTTCGGGCGGGGCATGGTGGATGACCGGCGATCCGATCCGCGCGGTAGCGGTACTGGTCGTCGCAACGCCTTGTCCGCTGATTCTGGCCGTGCCCGTGGCGCTTGTCGCGGGGCTGAGCCGGGCGGCGCGCTATGGTGTGCTGATCAAAGGGGCTGGGCAGCTGGAGACCCTTGCCCGGATACGAAGCCTGATTCTCGACAAGACGGGGACACTGACCGATGGGCGGCCAAAGCTGATCGCGACCGATGCCGTGGACAGCTTGTCGCCGGATGAAATTCTGCGCATTGCGGCATCGCTGGATCAGGTGTCCAAACATCCGATCGCGGAGGCGCTTGTGCGGGCCGCGCGGAATCGCGATCTGGTCCTGTCGGTTCCGGGTTCGGCCGCCGAAACGCCGGGTGAAGGGGTGGTCGGACGCGTTGATGGCCACAAGGTTGTTGTCGGCGGAACGGATTTTGTGATGCGGCATGTGGAGGCGACTGGATTGCCTTTCCATGAGACGGAGCCTGGGGCCGTTGTTGTGGCGCTTGCGGTCGATGGCAGGCTGGTGGGGCGACTGGAGCTTGCCGACGCCTTGCGTGATGGCACGGGCGGGTTGTTGACATCGCTGCGTGCCATCGGAATCGAGCGCATTCTGCTGGCGACGGGCGACAGGCGAGCGGTCGCGGAAAAGATTACCGAAGGTCTGGGCTTTGATGTGGTGCGTTCCGAGATGACGCCAGACCAGAAGGTTCTGCTGGTTCTGACGGAACGCAAGAATGGACCGGTGATGATGGTCGGCGATGGCGTCAATGATGCCCCGGCGCTTGCGGCCGCGGATGTGGGGGTGGCGATGGGCGCGCGTGGGGCGGCGGCCTCGGCGGAGGCGGCGGATGTGGTGCTGCTCGTCGATCAACTCGATCGGGTGCGCCCCGGTGTCGAGATCGCGAAGGGCGCACGTCGCATTGCCCTGGAAAGTGTTTTTGCCGGCATCGGGCTGTCGGTCCTCGGGATGATCGCGGCGGCGTTTGGCTATATTACCCCCGTCGAGGGGGCGTTGCTTCAGGAGGTCATTGACGTCGCGGTGATCCTGAACGCTCTGCGGGTCTTGCGGCTTGCGCCCGAGGCCGGAACCGCACCGCTTGCCGCTGTCTGAACCGGGCGGCGAAGGTCACCGGAAATCATGGCTTTTGCCCCTTCCATATCCGGATGCGCCCGACTAGCGTCGCGGCCATGACAACAGAAGCAAACCTTGGCGTCGACATCGGCGGAACTTTCACGGACGTGGTGCTTGAAGTCGCGGGCGACATGTACTCGACCAAGGTATTGACCACCTATTCGGCCCCGGAGGACGCGATACTCGACGGTCTGGCGCAAGTCTGCACCAAGGCCGGTATGAAACCGGAGTCGCTGACGCGGATCATCCACGGAACGACCTTGGCGACCAACGCGCTGATCGAGCGGCGCGGGGCGAAGACAGCCTTCGTCACCACGGAAGGTTTCCGTGACGTGATCGAGATGCGGACCGAAAGCCGGTTCGAGCAATATGACCTGAACCTGCAATTGCCGCTGCCGCTGATCGCCCGGAACCACCGTTACACGCTACGCGAACGTGTCGATGCCAGTGGCAATGTGCTGATCCCGCTTGAACGGGCCGAGGTCGAGGCGCTGGCGGACCGTCTGACGGGTTATGACAGCATCGCCGTGGGCCTGTTGCACAGTTATCTCAATCCTGACCACGAACGCATGATCCGCGACGTGCTGGCTGAGCGCGCGCCGGGTGTCAGCGTTTCGCTGTCGTCGGAAGTGTCGCCGCAGATGCGGGAATACGAGCGCTTCAACACGACATGCGCCAATGCCTACGTGAAGCCGATGATGGAATCCTATCTCGGCCGTCTGGCGGAACGACTTGCCGGGGCGGGGGCCGTTTGTCCGATTTTTCTGATGCATTCGGGTGGCGGCATCATCTCGTTGGAAAGTGCTGCGCAATTTCCTGTCAGGCTTGTCGAAAGCGGTCCCGCCGGGGGCGCAATATTTGCCGCCGATATCGCGCGGCGCCACGGGTTGAGCAACGTCCTGTCCTTCGATATGGGCGGCACCACGGCTAAAATCTGCCTGATCCGCGACGGCGCTCCGAAGACGGCCCGGGTCTTCGAGGTCGCCCGGTCCTATCGGTTCAAGAAGGGATCCGGCATGCCGATTTCGATCCCCGTCATCGACATGGTCGAGATCGGCGCCGGCGGAGGATCGCTGGCACATGTCGATGCGCTGAACCAGATCCGGGTCGGACCCGAAAGCGCCGGATCAGAGCCCGGACCGGCCTGCTACCAGCGCGGCGGCACTCGGCCGGCAGTGACGGATGCCGATCTGATGCTTGGCCGGCTTGATCCCGCAAATTTCGCGGGCGGGTCGATTCCGCTTGATCCTGCCTTGTCGGCTGCGGCGATCAGCGCGCATCTTGGCGAAAAGCTGGAGATGGACAGTCTGACCGCTGCGTTCGGGCTGTCAGAGGTGGTTGATGAAAACATGGCCAATGCCGCCCGTGTTCATGCGGTCGAGAACGGCGAAGATCTGGCCGGCTACACGATGATTGCCTTCGGTGGGGCGGCGCCGCTGCATGCCGGTCGGCTTTGCGAAAAGCTGGGAATCGAGCGGCTGCTGGTGCCGCCGGGCGCGGGCGTGGGATCGGCAATCGGATTCTTGCGGGCCCCGTATTCCTTCGAGGCGACGCGCAGCGTCTACATGCGTCTGGATGCCTTTGACCCGAAAACGGTCAAGATGCTCTTCGCAGAGTTGCGGGCCGAGGCGGAAGGTTTCGTGCGGTCCTGCGATGCCGATGCGACGGTGCTGGCCGACTACAAGGTCTACATGCGCTACGTGGGTCAGGGTTGGGAAATCCCGGTGCAGTTGACCGAGGCCGAGGCGCTGGCACCGGATGCCGCCACCTATCTGCGACACTTCGAGGATGCCTATACTACGCTTTTTGGCCGTACCGTTGCGGGCCTCAGCGTGGAAATCACTGTCTGGGCGGTGAATGCGACGACGCCCGTTGCCGACCCCGTTGCAGTGCCCGGCGCTCCATCGGCGCACGACGCCAGTCAAACGGGTCGGCGGCAGATGTTCAGCGCCAGCGACAATGCCTTGGTCGACGCGGGCGTGGCCGAACGCCGGTCCTTCCGGGATGGCGCGCGGATATCCGGCCCCGCTGTCATCACCGAGGACGAAACCACCATCATCCTGCCCAGTGGCTATACGGCCACAGGGCGGGCAGATGGCGTCATCGACATCCGGAGGCTGTCATGAGCAGCGTCGCCAAGCAGATCATGTGGAACCGGCTGATCTCGGTCGTCGAGGAACAGGCGCAGGCCTTGGTGCGCACGGCCTTTTCCACTTCGGTTCGTGAAGCCGGCGACCTGTCGGCAGGTGTCTATGACGAGAAGGGCCGGATGTTGGCACAGGCCGTGACGGGCACACCGGGCCATGTCAACGCGATGGCCGACGCCGTGGCGCATTTCATGCGCGAGATCGGCGTCGGGACCATGGCCGAGGGCGATGTCTATATCACCAACGATCCCTGGATGGGCACCGGCCACCTGCATGACATCACCGTGGTCAGCCCGGCCTTTCACGGGGGGCGGCATGTGGGGTTCTTTGGCTGCACCGCGCATGTCGTTGATGTCGGCGGGCGCGGGTTTGGCGCGGATGGCAATTCGATCTACGAAGAAGGCATTCAAATTCCGATCATGCGGTTCGCGGATGCAGGCAAGGTCGATGAGACTCTGGTCCGGATGCTGCGGGTCAACACGCGTGAACCGGATCAGCTGATCGGAGACATCTATGCGCTTGCGGCCTGCAACGAGATCGGACAGCGGCGGCTGACGGCGATGCTGGAAGAATATGGCGACTCGGATCTAGGCGGCATTGCGGCCTTCATCCTCGAGAATTCGCGTCGGGCGACGCTGGAACGGATTGCCCAGCTGCCACGCGCCTCGGCCAGTGCCTCGATGCAGATCGACGGGTTTTCAGCGCCGGTCGATCTTTGCGTGAAGCTTGAGATCAAGCCTGATCACATCACCTGTGATTTCGGCGGCACGAGCGGGCTTGATCCCAAGGGGATCAACGTGCCGATGGTCTATACCAAAGCCTATGCATGCTACGCGCTCAAATGTGCGATTGCGCCGGATATTCCCAACAACACGGCGTCGCTGGAGCCGTTCCGGGTCACCGCGCCGGAGGGCAGCATCGTGAATGCCAAGCGGCCCGCGCCGGTGGCGTTGCGCCATGTCATCGGCCATCTGATCCCCGACACAGTCTACGGTGCGCTCGACCAAATCCTGCCCGATACGGTTCCTGCGGAAGGCGCGGGGGCGCTTTGCAATTTTCAGGTTTCATTGCGCCCGACCCGTCAAGGAGGCCGTCGCGCTGAGGTTCTGACGTTCAATTCCGGCGGTTCGGGTGCCCGGCCGACGCTGGACGGGCTTTCCGCGACAGCTTTTCCGTCCGGCGTGATGACAATGCCCATAGAAGCCACTGAACATACCGGCCCGGTGATCATCTGGCGCAAGGAGCTGCGCCCGGATTCTGGCGGACCGGGGAGGCATCGCGGTGGTCTTGGGCAATATATGGAAGTTGGCGCGCGCGAGGGTCACGAGTTCGATTTCTCGGCGATGTTCGACCGTGTCCGTCACCCGGCACATGGACGAAATGGTGGGCAGAGCGGAGGGGCTACCGAAGTCTCTCTTGACGACGGCACACCGCTTCCTGGCAAAGGGCGGAGCCGTATCGCTGAAGGCGCGAGGGTAATGTTGGCATTCCCCGGCGGCGGTGGCTATGGCGCTGCGGCGGATCGGGACCGCGCGGCCGTGATCCGGGATGTTCGGCTGGGCTATGTCTCGGTGGATGCGGCCCGGCGCGATTACGGCTTGAGTGATGCGGAACTCGCTGAGGCTCTGAGGGACTGATGGTGACCGGCGGCACAGCGGCACACGAAAGCTATGATGTCGTCATTATCGGCGGCGCGATGATCGGCTCGTCTATCGCCTGGTGGACCGCCCGGAACCCTGATTTCACCGGTCGCATTTTGGTGGTAGAGCGCGATCCCAGCTATGAATTCGCATCCACGACACATACGAATTCCTGTATCCGGCAGCAGTTCGGGTCCGAAATCAATATCAAGATATCGCAGTTCGGCGTAGAATTTATAAAGTCTTTCAAAGACTTCATGGATGACCCTGAAGCACCGAAGATTCGCCTGCATGATTTCGGGTATCTCTACCTTGCCGACACGCCCGCCTTTGCCGATGTGCTGACCGCGAACCAGAAAACTCAAGCGGCGCTTGGAGCGGGCACGCGGATCATGACACCCGATGAAATTGCGCGGGAGTGGCCATTCTATGACCTCGACGGCATTCTGCTTGGGTCGCACAATCCGCTGAACGAAGGCTATTTTGACGGCGGCACGATTTTCGACTGGTTTCGCAAGAAGGCGCGCGCGCTTGGCGTGGAGTATATCCACAACGAAGTGACCGGCATTGACCGCGAGGGCGGGCGCGTCACCGGTGTGACGCTCGGCTCTGGAGAGCGGATAACAGCCGGATATGTCGTCAATGCTTCCGGCCCGCGCGCCAATGTAACGGCGCAGATGGCGGGTCTGCATGTCCCGGTCGAGGCGCGTCGCCGTTACACATTCGTCTTCGATGCCGCCGAGCCGTTGCCCAAGGACCTTCCTCTGACAATCGATCCGTCCAGCGTCCATATGCGGACCGATGGCAGGTACTACATGGCTGGGTGTCCGCCCGATCATGACCCGGCCGTGGCTTTCGACGATTTTGCGATGGATCATTCGGTCTGGGAGGAGAAGGTCTGGCCAGCTATTGCCAACCGTGTTCCGGCTTTCGAGCGGGTCAAGGTGATCAATTCATGGGTAGGGCACTATGCCTACAACACACTGGACCAAAACGCGATCGTCGGTCCGCATCCCGAGGTGGGGAATTTCATCTTTGCCAATGGGTTTTCCGGCCATGGTCTTCAGCAATCGCCCGCGATGGGACGCGGCGTGTCAGAACTCATAACTTACGGCAGTTACCGAAGCCTCGATCTGTCCCCCTTGGGCTATGAGCGGATCGTGGCAAATCGCCCCCTGCTTGAGCGGGCGGTCATCTGAAGGAGAGAATAATGAAGAAAATCGTCCTGACCGGGGCATGCGGAAACCTTGGTTCCGCGCTGAGAGAGCCGCTGTCGAAAATGGCCGAGGAATTGGTTTCGACCGATATTGCGGCGGCGCCGGCAAAGCTCTTGCCGAATGAGACCTATGTCCGGGCCGATCTTGCCGAAATGGATCAGATCGGACCGGTTCTTGAAGGTGCTCAAATGGTTGTACATTTTGGTGCTATCGTCGATGAGGCTCCGTTCGAGCAACTTCTGGGCCCGAACTATGTCGGTGCGTATAACATCTGGGAGGCCGCGCATCGTCACGGGCTGCGGCGCGTGGTGTACGCCTCATCGGTCCATGCTGTGGGACTTGAGGCGACGAATGCCGGGGTTGATACAGATACGCCGCACCGTCCCGATACATTCTACGGGCTTGCCAAGTGCTTCGCCGAAGATCTCGGGCGGATGTACTGGGAGAAACGCGGGCTAGAGGCCGTCTGCCTGCGAATTCTGTCCTGCACGCCAGAACCGCAAAATGCGCGGGCGCTGGGGACTTGGCTGTCTTACGGTGATCTGGTGCGCCTGGTGCAGCGTTCGGTCGATACGCCGACTGTGGGGTTTACGGTCGCCTATGGAGTTTCCGCAAATACCCGGGCGCCGGTCAGCAACCATAAAGTTGGGTTTCTTGGTTACGAGCCGGTGGACAACGCCGAAGATTGGGCGGAGGACTTGTTTGGAAAGGCCATTGCGCCGGACCCGCAGGACCTTGCGCAGATGCGGCTGGGCGGGCCCTTCGCAAGCGTGCCCCTTGGTGAAAGCGGGCTGGCTGGCATCAAAAAGATGTCAGAAGGCAAGTCCTAGGCGGCCTTGGTCCAGGGGGAAGATGCCGCCGCTGGGATCATCACGGGCTAAGGCCGAAGTACGACGGGAACGAAGCCGGCCACTTGATCATTCTCGGGGAAACAGCAAAGTGGCTGTTGTTTACCGATGCAGGAACATCCCATGAAAGTCTTTTTTAGTGAAGATCACCGCAAGCATTTTCCGCAAGCCGAGTTGAATGGCGGCCAGTTCGTTACTCCTTTTGAGCGGCCGAGCCGGGTAGAATATGTCTTGGCTCGTTTGAAAGAGCAGGGCTTTGATGACATCGTTGCGCCGGGAAGGCCCGACATGCGAGCAATCCACGCAATGTGCACGCCCGACTATCTGGAGTTCCTTGAAACCGCCTATGCCCAGTGGAAGGCAGGCGGTTACGGGGGGGAAGTCATCGCTGCGAGTTTTCCCGCGCGCCGGATGCATTTTTCCCGGCCGCCGCGCGAAATAGACGGCAAAGTCGGGTATTACGCCCTGTCTTCGGAAACAGCCATCACCGGCGGGACATGGGACGCCTCGCTGTCATCTGCCGCTTCCGCTCAGGCAGCGCAGGCACATGTCGCATCCGGCGCGCGGTCGGCATTCGCGCTGTGCCGTCCACCGGGACATCACGCTACCGCGGACATGTATGGCGGCTATTGCTTCATCAACAATGCAGCACTGGTGGCCGAGAAGTTCCGCAGCGATGGCGCTGAACGGGTGGCAATCGTCGACATCGACTTTCACCACGGCAATGGGACTCAGGACATCTTCTACGACCGCGGTGACGTCCTTTTCACCTCTCTTCATGGCGCGCCCGAGGATGCGTTTCCCTACTACCTCGGCTTTGAGGATGAAAAGGGAAGCGGGGCGGGTGAAGGCATGAATTTCAACTATGCGATGGCACCGGGGACGTCCTATGACCGCTGGTCAGAGGCGCTGGACGATTCGGTCAAGCAGGTCCGAGCATTTGGCGCAGAGGCGCTGGTCGTTTCACTGGGCGTGGATGCCTACAAGGAGGATCCGATCAGCTTCTTCAAGCTCGATAGCCCTGACTTCATGGATGCCGGTCGCCGGATCGGTAAGCTGGGACTGCCGACGGTATTTTGTATGGAAGGTGGGTATGCGATCGAGGCTGTAGGGATCAACACCGTCAACGTCCTTGAGGGCTTCGAAGGTGCGTGAGGTCGCGCTGGCGGTCATGCAGTTCGCCTGCGGCAATGATCTGGAAGGAAATGCCGACCTTGCCGAGGTGCTCGTGCGCCGGGCGGCGGCGGAGGGCGGGCAGGTGATCCTGTTGCAGGAATTGTTCGAGGGACCATATTTTTGCAAGACCCAGCTGCCTCAATATTTCGATTGGGCGAAGCCGTTGGACGGACATCCGTTGGTCGCGCGTTTTGCGGAATTGGCCCGCGAGCTGGGGGTTGTCCTGCCTGTTTCATTCTTCGAGAAGGCCGGTCCTGCGTATTTCAACTCGGTCGCCATGGTTGATGCAGATGGCAGTGTTCTGGGTCTTTATCGTAAGAGCCACATACCGCAAGGGCCCGGCTATGAGGAGAAATACTACTTTTCTCCCGGTGACACCGGTTTCCGGGTCTGGCAGACCGCTTTCGGTCGGATCGGCGTGGGTATCTGCTGGGACCAGTGGTTTCCCGAAGCGGCGCGGGCCATGGCGCTGATGGGGGCCGAGGTGCTGCTGTACCCGACGGCCATCGGATCAGAACCCCCTGCGCCCGGCTATGACAGCCAGCCGCATTGGGAAATGACCATGCGCGGCCATGCAGCGGCGAACATCATGCCGGTGGCGGCGTCCAACCGGATTGGTCACGAGGAACAGGACGGCACCGAGGTGGTGTTTTACGGCAGCTCATTTATCGCCGATGCGACCGGTCAGGTCGTGACACAGGCGGGGCGCGATGACGAAACGGTGCAGGTCGCACGCTTTGATCTGGATGAAATCGCGAAGCTCCGGCGCAGTTGGGGTCTGTTCCGTGATCGCAGGACAGACATTTATGGTCCGGTCTTGACGCTGGATGGGCGCGTCTAGCCCCGGATCGGGCGTCAGAACCGTGGCGGTCGTGTGCGGGGCCAATCCGTTGCGCGGTGATAGGCTTGACCGAGTTGAAGAATTAGTTTGTCCGCCCCGCGGGGTCCGAAAATCTGGAATCCCATCGGCAGGTCCCGGGGACCAAAGCCAGCAGGAACGGCCAGCGAAGGAAGGCCCGCAAGCGAGACGGGGATCACCACTTCCATCCAGCGGTGGTAGGTGTCCATCTGGTGCCCGGCGACGGTTTGCGGCCAACGCCATTCTTTCGGAAAGGGCCAGATCTGCGCGCTTGGCAGCGACAGCGCGTCATAGGTTTCGAAAAGCTCCGCCAGCCGAACGAACCACTGAGACCGGATTTCGCTCGCGCGGTGAACGTCAAGGGCCGAAAGCTTCAGGCCTCGTTCGATCTCCCATGCCATTTCGGGCTTGATCAGGGTGCGTTTCTCGGGATCGGAGTAAAGATTGCCGTAGGAAGCGGCAGCGCTCCAGCTGCGTAGGGTCGTCCAGCTTTCCCATATCATTTCGGCGGGGAAAGGCGGTGCAAGCTGTTCTATGGTGCATCCCAGTCCTTCAAGGACCTTCAGCCCGGCACTGCACAGGTCAAGAATGCCGGTCTCCATCGGATAGGATCCGCCCCAGTCTGCCAGCCAGCCGATCCGCATCCCGCGCGGGTCGATATCCAGCCCCTCGGCGTAGGTCTCGGGTTGGCGAGAGTGGGGCTGCCTGGGGTCATGGACTGCCATCGTTTCAAGAAGCCGTGCAATGTCGCTGACATTGCGCGCCATCGGGCCATCGGTGGCAATCTGATGCAGGAAGGTTTCGTCGTTCGGATCGTCAGGTACAAGGCCGAAGCTTGGACGGAACCCGTAGACGTTGCAGAAAGCTGCCGGGTTGCGCAGGCTTCCCATCGCATCGGATCCGTCTGCCACGGCCACGAGCCTCGCCGCCAGTGCTGCCGCCGCGCCGCCGGATGAGCCACCGGCACTTTTTGACAGGTCGTAGGGGTTACCGGTCACGCCAAAGACCGGGTTCAGGCTGTGCGAGCCGTAGCCGAACTCCGGTACGTTTGTCTTGCCGATGAAGATCGCACCGGACGCCCGCAGCAGAGCCGGCAATGTGTCGTCCACTTCGGGAAGACGGTCGACATGGATCGGCGAGCCTGACGTGGATCGTATTCCTGCAACCTTTTGCAGGTCTTTGATCGCCATCGGGACGCCGTGGAGCCAGCCCTTGCGCGGTCCGGCATCGGCCTGTCGCGCTTCGTCCAGCAGGTCGTCGCGGTCTCTCAGCGAAACGATGGCAGTAATTTTTGGATTGATCTGTTCGATCCGGTCCAGCGTCGCCGTCATGACTTCCAACGCCGAGACCTTGCGGGCCTCAAGGAGGTTGGAAAGGACCGTCGCGTCCAGTTCAGTCAGGTCGGCCATGTCGGGGAACGGATACTGAGAGGGAGTGGGGGCCGAAGACCGGCCCCCACGATGGTCTTACTTCTGAAGCTCGGTCCAGATGGCGGTATAGTATTCCTGCGCCTTGGCGGAACAGGTCGGCAGGAAATGTCCGGCCGACTTGAACTCATCCGGGATCAGGATTTCCGGCGCGTCTTTCATGTCTTCAGGCATGAACGCGTCGGACCCGCTGATGCCGTTGGCATAGCGCGCAAAGGCCGAGACCATCGCGGCGTTTTCCGGCACCATGATGAAGTCGAGGAACTTGTATGCCTCTTCGACGTTCTTGGCGTCAGACAGCAGGGCGACCGAATCCATCCAAAGCGGGAAACCTTCCTTCGGATAGCCGTATTTGACCTTGTCGTTCTTCAGCCGGGCGCGGAATACAGCGCCATTCCAGTAGGTCGAAGCCACGACATCGTTGGCCGCAAGTTTCTCGGTCATGCCGTAGTCCATCGACAGCCAGCTTGGTTTCGCAGCGACCAGCACGTCGCGTGCCTTCTTCAAGACCTCGGTGTCTTCGGTGCAGGCCTCGCCGCCGACATACATTAGCGCCAGCGACAGGATGTCGTTCATCTCGGGCGCCACGTTGACCTTGCCGACCAATTCCGGCGGCGGGTCAAGGAAAATGGCGGAGGTGTTGATGTCGCCTGAATATGCGTCAGAGTTCACGGCTATGCCGGTCGAGCCCCACTGCCAAGGAATAGTGAAGGTCCGGCCCGGATCCCACGTAACATCCATCCATTCGGGAGCAATATTGCCGTGGTTTGAAAGTTTGGACAGATCCAGCTTCTGGATGAGGCCTTTTTCGACATAGATCGGCACATAATTGGCAGAGGGTACGACAAGGTCGTAGCCGCCGCCGCCTGCTTCGATCTTTGCCAGCGCGGTGTCGTTTGAATCGTAGTCAGTGACCGTCACCTTGATGCCGGTTTCTGCTTCAAACTTGGCCAGAAGTTCCGGGCTTGTGTAATCGCCCCAGTTGAACAGCTGTAGCTCCCCTTCGGCGCTTGCAAGCGTCGTGCCGGCGAGCAGCACGGCGACGGCGGTTAACATCTTCTTCATCTTGGTCTCCTTGTTGGTTTCTTGGTCGTTTCAAGCCTAGTTTCGTTTGCGCGTCAGCAGGAAGAACGCCGTAAGCATGATGACGGTCAGGCCGAGCAGCAAAGTTGAAATGGCATTGACTTCTGTCGTCACGGCACGGCGGATCTGGGCGAGCATGTATGTCGGAAGCGTATCCTGCCCTGCGGATTTGACAAAGAGTGTAATCACCACGTCATCGAGTGACGTAACGAAGGCCAGCATCAGCCCTGCAATTGCACCCGGCATCACCAGTGGCAGGGTGACATATCGAAAAGTCTGCCACGGTGTCGCGTAAAGATCGGCAGCAGCGGTTTCCAGTGTCAGGTCCATGCCTTCCAGCCGCGCCCGGATCGGCAGGTAGGCGAACGGGATGCAGAAAGCGGCATGCGCCGTGATCAGGTATCCCAACCCCTGATAGCCTGTCGCAACCTTGATCGAGGCAAAGAAGATCAGTAACGCAACCGCGGTCACAATTTCAGGAACCATCAGCGGCTGGTTGATCAAGATATAGACGAACGTCTGCCCCCTTGTCTGCTTGCGGCGCGTTGTGGCAAGCGCTGCCATCGTCGCTACGATCGTTGCGATGACCGATGCCGTAGACGCAATGATGAGCGAGCGTATGGTTGCATCTTTTACCTGCTCATTTGCCCATGCCCGCGGATACCATTCTAGTGTGAAACCTTCCCAGATTGCCACCGAAGTTCCGGAATTGAAGGAGAACACCACGAGCATCGCGATCGGAAGGTAAAGCATCACGAAGACAAGGATCGCTATCGTCGTGAAACCGGGCAGACGCGAGATCGAGAAAGAGCGGTTAAACATTGCTGTCTCCCCGGTTCGCGAAGCGGACATAGACAACCAATGCAACGGCCACGATCAGCAGCAAGATCACCGACAAAGCGGCACCGAGTGGCCAGTTTCTGCCCTGGCCGAATTGCAATTCGATGAAATTGCCGATCATCATATTGCGTCCTCCGCCGAGAATTCGGGGGGTGACATAGGCGCCGAGCGAGGGGATGAAGACAAGGATTGACCCAGAAATGATGCCCGGCTTGACGATCGGAACGATAACCCGTTTCAGGACCTGCCAGCGGCTCGCGTAAAGGTCGTATCCTGCCTCGACCAGACGCATGTCGAAGCGGTCGATCGAGGCAAAAAGCGGCAGCACCATCAGCGGCAGGTAGACGTAGGTCATGCCGATAAAGACTGCGAAATCGGAATAGATGATCAGGAGCGGCTCATTGATGATGCCGAGTTTCAGCAAGAGCGTGTTGAGCAGCCCCTCGTTGCGGATGATCTGGTTGATCGCGAAGGTCCGGATCAGCAGGTTGGTCCAGAACGGGATGGTAATGAGAAACAGCAACAACGTCCGCATACGGGGCGGGCGGGTCGCGATGAACCACGCGGTCGGAAAGCCGACGATGAAGGTGAAGATGGTGGTCATCAGTGACAGTTTGACCGAACGCCAGAGGATGGTCAGATGCGCGTCGGCCGGGCTGAGCGTGCCGTCGAAGATATCTCTCTGGACGAAGACGTTGAACCAAGCCTTTGTCGAAAATTCCCAGATCACGTTGCCGTATTTTCCCGGCTCCAGGAAGGAGTAGACGAACATGATAAGAAGGGGTCCGGTCGCACCAAACGCCAGCAGAACCAAAGCCGGGGTAGACAGCAGCCAACCGTTTCGGTTTCTTTGGCGTTCCAGCCGATCGGAATCGGTGCTCAAGCCTGATCCTCCAGCACCATCAACGCTCCGGGTTCGAACCGAAGGAATACGTTCTGGCCACGCGAGAGGCCGACATCACCGGAGGCCGGGCTTTGCAGCCTGACGACGACTTCGGTTCCATCCGCCAAGGCGAAATGGCAATGCGAGTCAGTGCCGAAATAGACCGATTCCGTGACCGTCGCGGGTAAGCTTCCGGGGGCGTCCGTTTCAATGACGCGGATCTGTTCAGGTCGGATCGACGCGGTCACCTTGGAGCCGCTCTTGGCTTGCGTCGATGCCCCCAGCGGCAGTGTGCCGCCGGCGTCCAGCGTGATCGCATCCTTGCCCAGAACACCGGTCAGGAAATTCGTTTCGCCGATGAAGGATGCAACGAATCGGTCGGCGGGCCGGGTGTAAATCTCGCGCGGGCTGCCGACCTGCAGCAGGCTTCCCGACTTCATGACGCCAATGCGATCGGACATCGTCAGCGCCTCTTCCTGATCATGCGTCACGAAGATGAAGGTAATGCCGGTTTCAAGCTGTAGCCGTTTGAGTTCGCTTTGCATTTCCTTGCGGAGTTTTAGGTCGAGCGCAGACAGCGGTTCGTCCAGCAAAAGCACTTTGGGCTGCGGCGCAAGGGCGCGCGCCAAAGCGACCCTTTGTTGCTGCCCCCCGGAAAGCTGTGTCGGCTTTCGGTCGGCCATCGACTCCATCCTGACGAGCGCAAGCATCTCTTCAACCGTGCTATCGACTTCGGCCTTGGCGTGGCCGCGCATTTCAAGTCCAAATCCGATGTTCTGGGCGACGGTAAGATGAGGAAACAGGGCGTAAGACTGGAAAACCGTATTGACCGGGCGCTTGTTCGGCGGGTCGTATGTAATGTCGGTTCCATCAAGAAGAATGGTCCCTGACGTCGGCGTTTCAAATCCTGCGATCAGGCGCAGAAGCGTTGTCTTTCCGCAACCTGACGGACCAAGCAGAGTAAAGAATTCGCCTCGTTTTATTACGATCGAGACATTGTCGAGCGCGACAACCTTTTCCTGACCTGTTCCATATACCTTGCGAGCATTCCGTGCCTCGACACCGTCTTGAGCGGACAATCGACCCTCCTGCGATTTGGCGCTACGATGGACGAACAGTCAGGCGGATTGCAAGCAACTCTTTCATATTTTGTGGCATCTTAGGGCTCGTATGTGCCGAAACATGGCAAGCCTTGTCAGTAAATATGCAGTTGTGAGAGGCCCGCGCAGAGTCACTTACAATCTGTGTTGGCCCTGGGATAATCTGCGCACGAACTGCCGCTGCGACACCAAGCTTTCGAGGATCCATGAGTGACATTTGCTATCGACCGGCGACCGAGGTCCTCGACCTGTTCCGCCGCCAAGAACTTTCCCCGGTTGAATACCTCGATGCGCTGCTGGCGCGCACGGACGAAGCGAACCCTGTCATCAATGCCTACGGCGACACCTATTTCGATGAAGCGCGCGCCGCAGCCGTCGGTGCTGAAGCCCGGTACATGGGAAAGGGCCCGAAACCGCGCGCCTTGGAGGGGCTTCCGATCGCGGTGAAGGACGCGCAGAGAATAGCGGGCAAGCGGACCACGCAGGGCTCGCTGGCGTTCAAGGGTCACGTCGATGATCACTCCGATCCGATGATCGAGCGGCTGCAGGCGGCGGGCGCTCTCTTGCACGCACGGACCACGACGCCCGAATTTTGCCTGTCGGCCACATGCAATTCCCGGATATGGGGGGTGACGCGGAACCCGTTCAACCCTGCGTTTGGCCCCGGCGGATCATCGGGGGGATCGGCGGCAGCCCTTGCAGCGGGCATGACGCCGATAGCGACGGGCACTGACATCGGGGGATCGATCCGGATACCGGCAAGCGCTTGCGGTCTGGTCGGATACAAACCGCCGCATGGTCGCAACCCGGACGGTCCACCGGCGAATTTCGACCGCTACAACCATTGCGGGGTTCTAACGCGAACGGTGCAGGATACTGCGTTGATGCAAAACCTGATTTCAGGTCCGCATCCGCGCGACCATGACAGCCTGCGCGAGCGCGTTGTTATTCCTGACGGCTTTCCCGCGAAGACGCTGCGCATCGCGTGGAACATGGATCTTGGCTACGTCCCGATCAGCGATGCGGTCATCGCCAACACCCGCGCGGCGCTTCAGACATTTCGCGACGCCGGTTGCCACGTCGAAGAAGTCGACATTGGCTGGACCGAAGAGACGGACCGCGCCGCGATGTGGTGGTACACGGCCATGCATTTCGGTCGCCAGCCGCTGTGGTCCGCCGAAACCGACCGCGAGCTTTTGACGCCTTACGCACAGGCGGCTGCCGATCTTGCCGCAAAGCTCGGCCCCGATGACGCGGCCCGATCCTGGGAGGTACAGCACCGGATGTATCAGGTCATCGGTGCGCTCTTTGAAAGGTATGACGTCTTCGTCTGCCCAACGCTGTCAATCGGCGCTGTCCGCGCCGATCATGATCCGCTGTCGACGAGTTTTGAAGTTGCCGGCCGTCCGGTGGATGCCGAGTACGGCTGGGTGCTTACGCATGCGTTCAACATGCTGCACAATTGCCCGGTGATGTCGGTGCCGTCGGGGCGGGATGCCGACGGGGTGCCGACCGGAATCCAGATCGTAGGCCCGACGTTCGACGATCTGGCTGTCTTTCGAGCAGCAATGTTGTATCAGGCCGCCGCGCCGGAGAGATTCCTGCCGCGCTCGGGTGTGCCGGTTTTCACGGTTTGACCACCCGCACAATCCGGCCCGCACTTGCCAACCTTGTAAGGACCCAGAATGCAGAAAGCCAATGTCGAGCCGTCGTCCAAGCGTCCGGCGACCGCACGTGAACAGGGCATCATGTGTGGTTTCCCGCCGCCGCCCGACAAGCAGCCGACGCTGGAAAACTGGGATCTGCCCCCTTTCAACCGCTGGTCCTTTCAGAACATCCGAGGGCTGTTTCCGACGACGGATGTAATCCGGGGAGCCGGTGCGGCGCGGCACTTCGAACGGGATTTGCAGGATTTGAACGGCTTGACTTTCAAGGGAGCGGACGGGTCCGTGAAGACGGTCGCTGATTGGCTGACGGAAAGCTATACGGATGGTTTCCTGGTCGCACATCGGGGGCGCGTGGTTCTCGAGCATTACTTAAACGACATGGCCCCAGAAACGCCGCATCTGTCGCAGTCAGTGGCAAAGTCTCTGGTCGGCGTGCTTATCGGCGTGCTGCATGACGAAGGTCTGTTGCCCCTCGACGTTCCACTTATGGAGTTTGTACCTGAATTGGTGGATTGCGGCTATTCCCGCGCAACGCTGTCGCAGGTGCTCGACATGCAGTCCGGCGTCCGCTTCGTCGAGGATTACGGCGTGCCATATTCCGACATGACGCGGATCGACATCGCATCCGGCTGGCGCCCGCCGCAGGGGGATAGGCCGGTGTCATCGATACGCGACGTGATACTGACCTTGCCACAGGAGCGTGAACACGGTCTGAGCTTCAGCTATCGCTCCATCGAAACAGATGTGCTGGCCTGGGTTGCCGAACGCAGGACCGGGGTGCCGCTGGCAAGGCTTTTGTCGGATCGGATTTGGTCCCGGATTGGTGCCGAGCACAATGGTTTCTTCACGGTGGATCGTGCGGGCACCGCCTTGGCAGACGGCGGGTTCAACGCGACCTTGCGCGACTATGCGCGGTTCGGGCAGATGATGCTGGACGGTGGGAGGGCAGGCGGGCGGCAGGTTGTACCGGCCTCTTGGGTGGCTGCCTGTCGCGATGGGGAAACTCACAAGTTCGGCGAACCCTACAGCAATGTTGCGCCGCAGGGGGCATACAGTCGGCAGTGGTGGGTGCATGATGTGAGGCGCGGCAACTACATGGCGCGCGGGGTTTTCGGTCAGCTCATCCATGTCGATCCAGAGGCCGAAGTGCTGATCGTCAAGCTGTCGAGTTGGCCCGATTATCTGATCGAGAACTTCACCCGAGACGCGCTGGCCGCGGCGACTGCGATCCGCCAGGCGCTGAGCGAGCGCTGACCGGCAGAAAGTCCTCCCAGAAGACCAGAGAATCAACAGGGACGGACGCGACCAGAATGCCGCGGCGGTCGAGTTGGCCAACCCAAGCGAGCCGAACCGACATGACCTAAGCGCAGCTTAGGGGTTAGGTTTTGTCATGTTTTCAGTGTGTTACAGCGGCTGATTGGGCCCTGGGCCGATTGACGTCAGGAAATGCTTGCTCTTGTTGCAGGCAGCGGCACAAACTGCGCTCCATTCAGGTTGACAACAACCGAAGCGGGCCTGTCGCCGAGTGAGCCATGACATGTGACCATCGCGGATGGGTTCCGAGACAAAACACCAATAGGAAAGGAAGATTCATGACCAAGATGCCACGTTTCATGATTGCGGCGCTGATGGCCAGCACGATGCTTGCCGGCCCGGTACTGGCCGCGGGTACCCATCCGGTCACAGGCGAAGCGCTTGCCGATGACCAGACGTTCACCTACCGGGTGCTGGACGAACACAGTTCTGTTGATCCGCAGGTGGTCGAGGATGTTTCGGGTTCCGAGATCGTCCGCGACCTGTTCGAGGGCCTGATGAATCAGGATGCCGAGGGCAATCTTGTTCCGGGCGTGGCCACCGGGTTCACGACCAATGACGAGAAGAATGTCTACACGTTCACTCTGCGTGACAACGCCAAGTGGTCGAACGGCGATCCTGTAACGGCCAATGATTTTGTTTACGCGTGGAAGCGTCTTGTTGATCCGGCTCTGGCCTCGCCTTACGCGTGGTTCGGCGAACTGATGTCGATCGAAAATGCTGCGGCGATCATTGCTGGCGAGAAGCCGATCGATGAACTTGGCGTGACCGCGATTGACGATCAGACGCTGGAAGTCCGGCTTTCGGCTTCACTTCCCTATTTCCCGCTGATGACCACTCATGCGTCGACATTCCCGTCGCCGCAGTCGGTGGTCGAGCAGTTTGGCGATGAATGGACCAAGCCCGGCAATATCGTATCGAACGGCGCCTATATCCTCACTGAGCACGTCCCGTCCGAGCGTTCGGTCCGCGAACGCAACCCGATGTACTGGGACAATGACAAGACGATCATCGACAAGGTCGTGGCTTTGGTCATCAACGACGAGAATGCTGCGCTGACCCGTTATTTCGCCGGCGAGCTCGACCGGACCGAAGTTCCCGCCGGGCAGTTCCCGAAGCTGAAAGCCGAATATCCGGACGAAGCAATCAGCTTTCCGCGGCTCTGCAGCTACTACTATACGTTCAACCTGTCTGACACCGGGCCGGAAGCCTTCAAGGATGTGAAGGTGCGCGAGGCGCTGTCACTGGCCGTGGATCGCAAGATCATCTCTGAAAACATTCTGGCGGGCGGTCAGCCTGAAGCCTATACGTTCACACCGGGCGCGACAGCCGGGTTCACCATCCCCGACGTACCAATGGCAGCGATGTCTCAGGCCGACCGGGATGCCAAGGCGCAGGCACTGCTTGCCGAGGCCGGCTATGATGCTTCTAACCCGCTGAAGTTCACGATGCTCTACAACACTTCGGACGACCACCAGAAGATCGCTGTGGCGATGAGCCAGATGTGGAAGCAGAAGCTCGGCGTCGAAGCAACGCTGGCCAACATGGAGTGGAAGACCTTCCTTGACACGCGCGGAAACCAGGACTTCGAGATGGCGCGCGGCGCTTGGTGCGGCGACTACAACGAGGCATCGACCTTCCTTGACCTGCTGACCACGCCGTCGGGTTACAATGACGGAAAGTTCACGAACGCCCGCGTCGACGAACTGATGACCCAGGCCAAGACCTCAAGTGATCCACAGCCGCTCTATACCGAGGTCGAGCAGATCATCGCGACCGAAGTGCCGATCATCCCGGTTTACCACTACGCCGGCGTCTACATGATGGACAGCGATGTCGGCAACTGGCCGGTAAACAATGTCGAGCAGAACTGGTACTCCAAAGACCTCTACAAGAAAGCCGAGTAACCGGCGCTTGATCTAAAGCTGCCCAGCCCTCCATATCGGAGGGCTGGGCTTTCGGTTTTGGGGAACTCCGAGATGCTGAACTACATTCTGCGGCGATTGCTGATTGCGATCCCGACGCTTCTGATCCTGATCGTCATCTGCTTCTTCTTGATGTACGCCGCGCCGGGCGGCCCATTCACGTCCGAGCGCCCGCTGCCACCGCAAGTGCTGGCGAATATCCAGGCAAAATACGGGCTTGATCAACCGATCCTTGTACAGATGTGGAACTATCTGGTCAGCATCTTGACCCAGTTCGATTTCGGACCGTCGTTCATTTACAAGGACCGGGACGTCAACGATATCATCGCGCAAGGTTTCCCGGTCACTCTGACTTACGGCACGATCTCCTTCGTGATCGCAACGCTGGTCGGTGTCTCGCTTGGGGTTCTGGCGGCCCTCAAGCACAATACGGCGCTTGATTACATCGCTGTTGGTGCCACGTTTTCCGCTCAGGCGCTGCCGAACTTCGTCATGGCGCCAATACTCGTCATCATATTTACCTGGCAGTTGGGCTGGCTGCCGGGAGGCGGTTGGAACGGCGGGCAATGGCAATACGTGGTGATGCCGGTTATTGCGCTGTCGACCTCCTACATGGCCTCGATCGCGCGGATCACTCGGTCGTCCATGCTGGAGACGCTGCACTCCAACTTCATCCGGACGGCCAAAGCAAAGGGCTTGCCGACCCGCACGATCATCTGGCGGCACGCCATGAAGCCTGCGATGATGCCCGTGGTTTCCTATCTCGGCCCGGCGTTCGTGGCGATGATCACCGGCTCGGTGGTGATCGACATGTATTTCTCGACCGGGGGTGTCGGACAGAGTTTCGTCAATTCGGCTCTGAACCGCGACTATGCGGTCATGCTGGGGGTCACGATCCTCTACGGAACGCTGACCATTCTTTTCAACCTTCTGACAGATGTGGTTTACGCATGGCTCGATCCGAAGATCAGGTACTAGGGGCGGCCATGGTACATGACATGGACCGTAACACCCGTATCGCCGAAAGGCTCGTCGAAGCGGAGCAGATCAAGGGGCGCTCGCTTTGGCAGGATGCTGCGGCGCGCTTCGTGCGCAACAAGGCCGCAGTCGGGGCTACGATCGTTTTGATCGGCGTTTTGCTATTTACGATATTGGGGCCCTATTTCGCGCAATGGACGAACGAGGAAATCGACTGGGGTCGGATGGGCGACATTGCCGGGCAGGGCGGGCCGTCTTTCGAAACCGGTCACTTCTTCGGTCTTGACGAAGTTGGCCGAGATCTTTTTGCGAGAACCATTCAGGCGACCCAGACATCGCTGATCGTTGGAGTCATCGGCGCGCTGGTGGCTGTGATCATCGGGACGCTTTACGGAGCGGTATCAGGGTTCGTCGGCGGCTGGGTCGACAACCTGATGATGCGCGCCGTCGATATCCTGATCGCGGTGCCCTACATGTTCATTATCATCCTGTTGATGGTGATGTTCGAACGGTCATTCTTCATGCTCTTTGTCGGCATCGGTATCGTCAGCTGGCTTGACATGAGCCGGATCGTAAGAGGCCAGACGCTGTCGCTGAAGAACCGTGAGTTCATTGAGGCGGCGCAGGCTGCCGGTGTCGGTTGGTTCACCATCGTGACCAGGCATATCTTGCCGAACCTGATGGGGGTCGTCGTTGTCTATGCCACCTTGCTGGTGCCCCAGATGATCCTCGTCGAAAGCTTTATTTCCTTCTTGGGTCTTGGGGTGCAGGAACCCAATACATCGTTGGGGGCGCTGATTTCGAAAGGTGCCGGCACCATAATTTACGGAACCATCTGGCAGCTTGCGTGGCCGCTGGTCTTTTTCCTGCTCACCATCATCAGCCTCTTTTTCATCGGCGACGGACTGCGTGACGCCCTTGACCCGAAGGATCGTTGACATGGCTCTCTTGGATATAAAGAACCTCTCGGTTTCCTTCGATACGCCGGACGGACGGGTCGAGGCGGTAAAGAATGTGAGTTTTCACATCAACCCGGGCGAATGTCTTGGTATCGTCGGTGAAAGCGGATCGGGCAAGAGCCAGACGTTCATGGCGGCGATGGGGCTCTTGGCGGACAACGGCAAGACGACCGGGACGGTCGATTTTGATGGGCACGACCTGCTGCACCTGACACCGGCAGAGCATAACCAGATCCGTGGCAATGAAATTTCAATGATCTTTCAGGACCCGCTGACCGCGCTGACGCCGCATATGCGGATCGGCGATCAGATGGCCGAGGTCCTGCGGGAACACAAGGGGCTTGCGGGGGCGGCAGCGAAAGAGCTTTGCCTGACCTGGCTGACCCGTGTCCGCATTCCCGAGGCCAAGCGCCGCCTGATGCAATTTCCCCATGAATTGTCGGGCGGAATGCGCCAGCGGGTGATGATCGCAATGGCGATGCTCTGCGACCCGCGACTTCTGATCGCGGATGAGCCGACGACTGCGCTTGACGTGACTGTGCAGGCCGAGATCCTGGACCTGATGGTCGAGTTGCAGCAGCAGGAAGGCACCGCGATTGCGCTGATCACGCATGACATGGGCGTCGTTGCACGGATGTGCGACCGGATCGAGGTGATGCGGCTGGGTGAATTCGTCGAGGAGGGCAGTGCCGAGGACATCTTTCACGCGCCAAAGCACGATTACACGAAGATGCTTCTTAAGGCGATGCCGAGGATTGACCGGCCGAACAAGGGCACGCCGCTGGTCCCGGTCAGCTATGCCGCCGATCCGATCCTCAGGGTTGACGATGTCAAGGTGCATTTCCCGGTTCGGTTGGATCAGGGCCTGTTCGGCAAGACCGTGCCCCTCAAGGCTGTCGATGGTGTAAGTTTCGATCTGTTTCCAAGCGAGACGATCGGGATCGTCGGCGAAAGCGGCTGCGGCAAGTCGACCTTGGCGCGTGCGGTTCTGCAGCTTATTCCGCCAAGTTTCGGCTCCGTCTCTTGGCTTGGCAAACCGATCGTCGGGCTGCCGCGAAAGCAGATGATACCTTATCGCAAGGACCTGCAGATCGTCTTTCAGGATCCCCTTGCCAGCCTCAATCCCCGGATGACGATCTCTGCATCGATTGCGGAGCCGCTGCGAACCTTTCAGCCAGGTCTGACATCGGGTCAGCGCAAGCTTAAAGTCGCGGAAATGATGGAAAAGGTCGGGTTGGATCAAAACATGATCAACCGCTATCCGCATGAGCTTTCGGGCGGGCAGAACCAAAGGGTCGGAATCGCGCGTGCGATGATCAACGGGCCCAAGCTGATCATCTGTGACGAGGCGGTTTCAGCGCTTGACGTGTCCATTCAGGCGCAGGTCATCGACCTCCTGAAGGGCTTGCAAAAGGAATTCGGCCTGTCGATGATCTTCATAAGCCACGATCTTTCGGTGGTTCGTGAAATCTCTCACCGGATTCTGGTGCTCTATTTGGGTCGTGCGGTGGAACTTGCGGACCGGGACGCAATTTATGGAGATGCACGCCATCCCTACACGCAGGCGCTGATTTCGGCGGTTCCCGTGCCTGACCCGCGAATTGAAAGGACACGCCAACGGATCAAGATCCCCGGGGAATTGCCAAGCCCACTGGACCCTGGCGCGGCGCTCAGGTTCCTGCAGTCCAAGCTGGCGACAGGCGAACGGACCTACGTGCCGGAATTCCGGGAGATCGAAAAAGGCCATTGGGTCGCGGAACATGATCCGCTCGAGGTGCTTCTGGCGGCAAGCGCGGCCTGACGCGGCGCGGGCCTCGCGGTCGCCTCAACCGTCGCTGAGCCCCGGGATCGGCATGCCAAAGGTCTGCGCCAGCAGAACGAAATTCAGCGTCAGCACGATGGTTGCGCCGATAATCGCGAGGGTGCGGATCCATTTGCCGCTGACGAATTCCCCCATGATGTCCGAACGACTGGTGAAGATCACCAGCGCGATCATCGGCACGGGGAGGGCGATCGACAGGATTACCTGACTCATCACCAGCGCCGTCGTCGTGTTGACCCCCATTGCCACTACGATAAATGCGGGCGCCATTGTGATCAGGCGGCGTAGCCAGACCGGAATCCGAAAGTTTACAAACCCCTGCATGATCATTTGGCCGGCCATGGTTCCCACAACAGAACTGGAAACGCCGGAGGCGATCAGCGAAACAAGGAATGCGCCGGCCGCAGCACCGCCCAAAAGTGGCGTCAGCATATGATAGGCCGTCTCGATTTCCGCCACTTCGGGAAAACCGGCATGAAATGCGCTGGCGGCCATCATCACCATTGCCATGTTGACAAGGCCTGCTACAGCAAGCGCCAGGACGACCTCGATGTTGGAGAAACGCACGAGTTTTCGGCGTTCGGCGTCATTGCGGATGATGAACCGGCCCTGTGTCAGCCCTGAATGCAGATAGATCGCATGGGGCATCACCGTAGCGCCGATGATCCCGACAGAGATCAGTAGGGCGGCTGTATCCGGCATGATCGGAATAGCGAGCCCCCTTGCAGCATCGGCCCATGCGATCGGGGCGATGAAGACTTCGACCAGATAGCAAAGGCCGATAAGGGCCACGAGCGATCCGATAATAAGTTCCATGGGGCGAAAACCGCGCCCTTCGACCAGCAAGATCCCGTAGGTTACAATTGCGGTCACGACCATGCCCGACATCAGCGGCATATTGAACAAAAGCGCGAGTCCGATGGCACCGCCAAGAAACTCTGCAAGGTCCGTCGCCATGGCAGCGATCTCGCTGACGACCCACATGACCCAGACGATCGGCTTGGGGAAAGTGTCGCGGCACATCTCGGCAAGGTTCTTGCCAGTTACGATTCCGAGCTTTGCCGACAGCGCCTGGAACAGCATCGCAATGAGGTTTGCCATCAGAACGACCCAGAGCAACCCGTATCCATATCCGGCCCCGGCCTGAATGTTCGTCGCGTAGTTGCCGGGGTCCATATAGGCGATGGAGGCTATGACAGCGGGGCCTGCGAACAACAGCACCGACCTGAAGCCGCTGCGCTTGCCGGCCAGAACCTGCGACATGCCCGTTTGGGTTCGCCCGGTCATGGTTCGTTTCGAAACGTGGGTCGTCATATCGCTGAGTCCAGTAGGTCGGGCAACAAAATGAATATATGGCTACACTTTTAATATCTGGCAATAGCAAAAACCGTTGTTCTCTTTCGCCTCTATTTTTGTTAAGTCAGTTGCAAAGTGAAGCCATGGCTATATGGTTTCACAGGGCTTTCATTTGGGGATGTCAATGACGGAAGACAGCGCGCAAACGGATCAGGCGGAGCGGTTCAATCAAGCACGCACGGCGCAGTCCATGGCTCTTCTGGAAGACTATACGGAGATGATTGATGACCTTATCAGCGAGCATGGCGAAGCCCGTGTGACCGATATCGCGCGACAAATGGGCGTCACCCATCCCACTGCGGCTAAGGCGGTGGCGCGTTTGAAGAGAGAAGGGCTGGCGGTCTCGCGGCCCTATCGCGGGGTGTTTCTGACGGACGAAGGCGCCGCGATGGCCGAGCGGGTCAGGGTTCGCCACAGGATCGTTGTCGACGTGTTGCTGGCCTTGGGTGTTCCAGCCGACGCGGCGGAGCTCGACGCGGAGGGGCTGGAACACCACGTGTCCGAAACGACCCTGGCGGCATTCGAAGACTTTCTGCGCCGCCAGGGTTAGGTTCTAGCCCGGGTAAGCGACGGTTTCCTGCCGTTGCCGTCCCAGTTTTTCGATCTCCAGCTCCATCACATCCCCGGGTTTCAGGTATCGTTGGGGTTTCATTCCAAGGCCAACGCCCGAAGG
>JAHEAO010000102.1 GCA_024642725.1 Paracoccaceae bacterium
CCCGGCCAGGGCGTGGAACGCCCGGCTGAGGGATTCCGGCCGCCATCCCAACAGATGCGCCAGGTCGGTTCGGCTGATCGGGATCTTCCATCGACGGTTCCGCGTCCGGCCTGCAGGATATGGTCGACGCCCGCGAACCGCGCGGTACAGGACCATCAGGAAGCGAACCAGAGCCTCCGTTATGAAAATGCCTCAGTTTTCCGGAAAACTCTGACGACGGACAATCAAAACAAATTTCGTTGCCAGACCGATGGCCTGCTCCTAGGCTGTTACAAATCTGTTACAAGACTGTTACAAATGACAGCAGCAAGCTTGGGAGGAAACATAATGAAGAAACAGACATTTATCCGGATTGCGACCGTGGCGATCGCGGGTGCGGCGGCAACACCTATTGCTGCAGCCAATTTGACGCTCTACTGCAGCGCTCAAGAGGAATGGTGCCAATTGATGGCGCGCGGTTTCGAGGATGCCACTGGTATCAATGTCGATATGACGCGCAAGAGTTCTGGTGAGACTTTCGCTCAAGTTAAAGCAGAAGAAGCCAACCCAAAGGGCGATGTCTGGTGGGGCGGTACAGGGGACCCTCATCTGCAAGCGGCCGAAGAAGAGTTGACCGAACCTTATGTCTCTCCAATGAGAGAACAGTTGCATCCTTGGGCTATTGCTCAGGCAACCAGCGCCGGGGATCGGACAATCGGTATCTATTCGGGTGCGCTGGGATATGGGTACAACACCGATCTTCTGGCAGCTGAAAATCTGTCGGAGCCATCGTGTTGGAAAGACCTTTTGAAGCCGGAATTCAAGGGACATGTGCAGATGGCTAACCCGAACTCTTCGGGCACGGCCTATACAACGCTCGCAACGATGGTTCAGTTGTTCGGGGAAGACGAAGGTTTCGAGTTCATGAAGGGCCTTCACGCAAATATTAACCAGTATACCAAGTCGGGCTCGGCACCGATCAAAGCGGCTGCCCTTGGCGAGACCACGATTGGGATCGTCTTTATGCATGACGCAGTCGCGCAGGCCGTCGCTGGGTTTCCTATCACGGTCGTAGCGCCTTGCGAGGGGACCGGCTACGAGATCGGCTCAATGTCGATCATCAAGGGGGCCCGCAACCTTGATGAGGCGAAGCAGTTCTATGACTGGGCGCTCTCTGTCGAGGCGCAGAATCTAGCGCTGCAGGTGAACGCGTTCCAAGTGCCGTCAAATATCGGAGCAGAAACGTCTGACAAGGCGCCGGACCTGTCGTCGATCAAGTTGATCGACTACGACTTCAAGAAATATGGCTCCAGCGACGAGCGCAAGCGCCTTCTTGAAAAGTGGGACAACGAAGTTTCGGTTCTGCCGCAGTAAGCAGTGCGCAAAGCTCCTGCCGAAAAGACGGCCCACCCGGTTTTGATCTTCTGGGTCATTGTCGGGTGGGTCGGATTCGTCGTCTTTCCCTGGTATGGAATCGATGGGGGGTTCTTTCAGTTTGATTGGATCTTAGACGGCTACCCGCTCCAAACAGACAGCGCTCCCGCTTTCTGGCTCGTGGCAATGCGCGAGAAGCTGTGGTTGGGGCCCCTGATCTTCCCGCTGATCGCGCCGCTCCTAGTCATAAGGCGCAGCAAGAGTGATCCTGTCTTCGCTCGGGTACTCATCCTGTCCGGAGCGTTGGGCTTTACGTGGCTGATTGCACAGGGTTTCGGAATCGGGATTCGCGGCTGGTCTTTTCAGTGGCTTGAGGCACTTTTCGGCCCTCTTGATGACCGCCAATTTGGAATGGGCTATGGCGCTTTGATGCTGGCCAGCGCCTATCTCTTCTTTTTCACTCAGGGAATAGCCGCGCGCGGTGCAGTAAACGGCGACGTTTTCGTGGTGTCGTCGATTGGCGGGGTCATCACGATTGTATCTGTGTTCGTGTTCTTCCCGATTACAAAGACACTCTTTGCAGCTTTCATCACAGAAGGCGGAACCTATTCCAGCGCTGTCTTCTTGTCGAAGTTCTTCGATGATAGAATCTGGGGGCTTGGCTGCTTGTGGGGGCTGCGCTGCGGAGTCGCATGGAACTCGCTGTTCCTCGCCGTTCTGGTCGGCGTTCTGACAACGCTTCTGGGTCTGGTCTTTGCCCTCGTCGTAACGCGGTCCGGGTTCCGCTATATGCACGGGCTTCGCGCGCTGACGGTGCTTCCGATCATCACTCCACCGTTCGTCATCGGCCTTGCAATTATCCTGCTGTTCGGCCTGTCGGGTGCGGTCACGACGTCGGTGGCCGATTTTCTGGGCGTGCGCCCGACGCGGTGGATCTATGGTTTGCCGGGTATCCTGATTGCTCAAGTGCTCGCTTTTACGCCGATCGCCTTCCTTGTACTGATCGGCGTTGTCGAGGGGGTCAGCCCCTCGATGGAGGAAGCGGCCCAGACCCTGCGCGCCAACAAATGGCAAACGTTTCGCACCGTCTCGCTGCCGCTGATGCGCCCTGGTTTGGCCAATGCCTTCCTGCTTGGTTTCATCGAAAGCATGGCAGATTTTGGCAACCCGCTGGTTCTGGGAGGCAACTACGACGTTCTCTCGACTGAGATCTTTTTTGCGATCGTCGGGGCACAGTATGATCAGGGTCGCGCTGCGGTCCTCGCCATCGTCTTGCTGGCATTCACGTTAGGAGCCTTTTACGCGCAAAGATTCTGGCTGGGCAAAAAGAGCTACACGACAGTATCGGGCAAGGGCGACGCGGGGGTTCATCCGCGTATGCCACGAGGGTTGTCCATTCCAGTATATATCGTTGCGGCAATCTGGGCGAGTTTCACCGTCGTCATTTACGTCATGATCCTTTACGGCAGCGTGGTAGAGCTTTGGGGCGTCAACAACACTCTTACGTTCAAGCACTATCTCACCGCGTTTTCTATCCGGATGGAAGACGGCGGCATCCGTTGGACCGGCGCGGCCTGGGACAGTTTCTGGACGACGATGAAGATCTCTACGATAGCTGCACCGCTGACGGCTGCCGTAGGGCTGATCACAGCCTATTTGCTGACGCGACAAAATTTTGCAGGCAAGAACGCATTTGAATTCGGCACCATGCTGAGTTTCGCGATCCCCGGGACTGTCATCGGTGTCAGCTACATCCTTGCCTTCAATGTGCCGCCAATCGAGCTGACCGGAACCGGCATAATCCTGGTCATCAGCTTCATCTTCCGAAATATGCCGGTCGGTGTCAGGGCCGGGATCGCATCAATGTCACAACTCGACAAATCGCTTGACGAAAGCAGCCTGACACTGGGCGCGAACAGTTGGCAGACATTCCGGCTAGTCATTCTGCCCCTGCTCCGTCCTGCGATTCTGGCCGCACTCGTCTACAGTTTCGTGCGCGCGATGACCGCGATTTCGGCGGTGATCTTCCTAGTATCGGCCCGCTACGACATGGCCACCAGCTATATCATCGGACGGGTTGAGAATAACGACTACGGACTGGCCATCGCTTATTCGACGGCGTTGATCGTTGTCATGCTTTTGGCCGTAGGAATGCTACAGCTTGCGGTCGGCAGAACGAAGATCGGGCGGCGCATGGATCATGGTTCGGGGAGTGGGAAATGAAGAAGCTGGAGATCAGCAGCAAGGCGACCTCGGTCAGCTTTCAGAACGTGTCCAAGATTTTTGGTAAAGACGTCAGAGCCGTCGACAACGTATCTCTCGACATTCAGGCCGGCACTCTAGTCACTTTGTTGGGTCCGTCCGGGTGCGGCAAGACAACGATGCTGCGGATGATTGCCGGGCTGGAAATGGCCAGTCAGGGTCGCATCCTGATTGGAGATACGGACGTGACCGGCCTACCCGCCACTGACAGGGACGTGTCGATGGTGTTTCAATCCTATGCACTTTTTCCGCATATGAGCGTGATCGAGAATGTTTCCTATGGCCTTAAATTCTCGGGGTTTAACAAGAAGGAAACCCTGGATCGCGCCATCGCCGGGTTGGAACTGGTTGGCTTGGACAAATTTGCAGAGCGCTTGCCAAGTGAATTGTCTGGGGGGCAACAACAGCGCGTAGCTGTCGCGCGCGCCCTGGTGCTCGAGCCGCAGGTGCTTTTGTTTGATGAACCCTTGTCCAATCTGGACGCGAAGCTGCGCCGACAGATGCGCGAGGAAATACGTGAGTTGCAGCAGAACCTGGGCCTGACGGTTGTCTATGTGACACATGATCAGGAAGAGGCTCTGGCCGTCTCGGACACGATCGTTGTCATGCGCAATGCCAGCATCGCGCAGATCGGAACGCCGCGCGAACTGTACGACGCGCCAAGCGATGCGTTCGTCGCCGACTTCATCGGTGAGGCGAACCTCATCCCTTGCTCTGTCGAAAGTGTCAGCGGCGAGACGGCAACGGTCAGCCTCGCCGGTTTTCGACAGCAACTGCCGGCGCGCGGCAGGTCGGCCGGTCCGGCCGTGCTGGCCGTTCGACCGAGCCGCATGGTGATCCAGCCGGGTGCGGAGGGAGGCGGCGTGAGGGCCACGGTCCAAAAGGCAACCTACGTGGGCAGCCGAATGGAATACACGGTTGCCGCGCCATTCGGCAGTGTATTTGTCACGGTCGAAGATGTCGACGCGGTGCTTGCGCCCGGCGACGCGGTGACACTTGGTTTCAGGGACCGCGGCCCCGTCCTATTGCCGCCCGCTTAGGGATAAGCTGCGTTGGAAATACGTAGTATGTCTTCCCAGACACCGGGTGCGGCGGCGACGACGCGCCCGCCATGGACGATCATTTCACTCGCGTCCTGATCCTCAATCACACCGCCGGCTTCAGCAACGAGAAGTTGACCGGCCATGCAGTCCCAAGCATTCATATGTTCTTCGGTGTAACCCAAAAGCTTGCCACACGCGACATAGGCCAGCGACAATGCACCTGAGGCGTTTCGATAGAATACCCCGCCACTTGCCAGCAGAGATTCCACGACCGACTGGATTCCTGTTCGCGTCGTTCGACTGGAGAATCCAACACCGACTGAACCATCCCCTATGTCCGCATCGGCGGCGACCTTGATCTTGCGTTCGTTGCAATACGCGCCTGTGGACTTTCTTGCGTGGTACATCTCTTCATGGACAGGGTCATGAATGACCCCAGCCACCGTTTCCGATCCCTTGGTTACCGCAATTACGACAGTCCATGCCGGAATCCCGCGTACAAAATTTGCTGTCCCGTCGATCGGGTCCAAGACCCAGACAAAACCACTTGTCCCTACGACGTTCGCGTGTTCTTCGCCAACAATCCCATCATCTGGAAAGGACGCCGCAATTTCCTTGCGCACCAATAGCTCCACATTCTTATCGCCCTCCGACACCAAATCCTGATGCCCTTTTCTATCGACCCGCAGCGTTTCGAAGGATCTGAAGTATCGCATGGCTTCCCGCCCGGCCAACTCGGCGATCCGGCGGGCGGCATTGTAGCGTTTATCGATGTCGGAATTTGTCATCTGTTGCTCTCTGAATGGTGTGGCGCAAGGTATTGAGACGCGAGGAATCTTGTGTTCGTTCGCAACTGGTTATGACCAGAGTCACAATTTGGTATCGCTGATGCCTCAGACTTCGATCAAGTTCGATTTGGTCCTTTTGGAACATCAGAAAGACTGTCTTGCAGTAGCATTTTCGGTAAGGCGGCTTTCCAGAAGATCACCGCTCTGACTCAGGATCGGGTAGGCAATCATGGTAAACGACGTATTTACCTGCTTCAGAGATCTGAGCATTTCCTGATGAATGTTGCTCGTTGCCAGACTATCGGACTGGCTCGCCCGCAACCGGTTAATATGCCGTCCCTGCAAATCTGCCTCTACGGCTCGAACTTGCTCTTTCTCTTCGACAAGTTGCCGGGCTGCGTCCGGATCACTTGTCAACAAGACATTCAGGGCAAGTTGCGCATTGGTGAGCACCCGGTCGTGGAAGTCGGAGAGCTCGCTCCAGCCTTGTTCAGAAAACCGCAGCTGCTCAGTGTGCATCTTGCGGGCCAGACCGACGAGGTTGCGAGCGATCAGATCCCCGGCGGATTCTAGGTTCACTGAGATATTCGAAAGATCCATGGCGCTTTGGGCGGCTTCCTCGCCGATGGCTGCCCCCTGCAACCTGGCCAGAAAGACCTTGGTCTTGAAATGTGCTGAGTCGACGCGCTTTTCGCTGTTAGCGATCAGACTGGCCATTGAGTCATCCCAATTTCTGAATAGCCCGATCACGCTGCCCAGCATCGCCTCAACGTCTTCGCCGATGTGCAGTATTTCGCGAGTAGCGCAGGCGAGTGCTTGGTCTGGTTTGCTTAACAGAGCATCGTCGAGTGCACTTAACCGTTCAATTTCCGGCAAAGGCTGCGCGGCAGCAGGCATGATGCGCCCAGCCAAGGCCAGCACAGGACCGGACAGGACTTGCCCTAGAAATGCGACAAACAAGTTGAATAGGATATGAAGGTTGATGGCGCGTTCGGCGGTCGTTGATCCAAGCCAGTGCAGGTCTTGCGGGATGGATGTCATCAGGACCAAGGCCAGAGCCGCACCGCCACCCCTTAACAATGTGTTGCCAAGGATGAACCGGCGCGCGTCATTTGAAGATCCCAAGGTTAGCATCAGAGCTATAAGGGCACCGCCGAGATTCGCGCCGAGCACAAGCGCCACGGCGGCAGAAATCGGCAGGTTGCCGTGGCTGGCCAGCGTGACGACAAGCAAGACAGCGGCGACACTAGAATGAGCAGCCCAAGTGAATATCGCTCCGACTAAGAATGCCGTGAACATGTCTTCACCAAGATAGGTCAGGACAGCTGCTAGGCCCTCGGCTTCTTGCAGCGGCTCAGTGCTGGTGCGGATCATACCCAGTGCGACAAATATCAATGCGAGCCCCACGAGGATGCGGCCAATCTGGCGCGTGTTCTTCTGTTGCCCTTTCAGGAACAAGGTGACGCCCAACAGAAGTAGCGCCGGGATCAGCCATGAAGGTGACATCAGCAACAGTTTGGCGACCAGCGCCGATCCGACATCTGCCCCCAGAAGAATCGACAAGCCAACGGCAGCGCTCAACGTGCCCGCGGTGACGAACCCAGCTGTAAGAATTGCGACGGCGGTCGAACTTTGCATCAGTACCGATGCTACAAGTCCGCTGCCGAGGGATATGAGTTTGCTGCTTGAACTTCGCCGCAGCCATCGACGCATCTCGACGGAAAAGCCGCGCTCGACTCCCGTGCGTACGAGTCGCACCGCCCAAAGCAAGAGCGCCACGGCGCCTGCAAGGTTGAACAGGTACAATGCCAACTTTTATCGTCCTTCACTGCGTTTCGGGCTTCTTCCGGAATTTCCTGCGGACTGCCTTGGGTCCGGCTGACTTTCTCCCGTCGGATCGGTTGGCCCACGCTGTCATAAAACTGTTACATTTAACAATACAAACTCTGCGATCGTTCTTTAGCCACTTCAGATTGCTATGTGCGGTACGCTTTGCCGATGAATTGATCTTGGCTTGTTTTGCGTTTAGGCCTGACCGCCTTAGCAACTGTCTGACCTCGGAAAGAACTCGCCTTTGCAGCCTCTGATATTTGATTTGGATGGAACACTGATTGATAGCGCGCCGGATATTCATGCGGCCGCGAACAAGCTCATGGCTTCCATCGGGCGACCGGGATTTGAACTGGCTGAAGTAAAATCGTTCATCGGAAATGGTGTGCCGGTATTGGTGGAACGTGTCATGACAGCCAGAGACCTGCCGACCGATCAGCACAGCGATTTGGTCGCGTCCTTTCTCGCTTACTACGAGGCCGACTCCTCGACATTGACGCGCCCGTATCCCGGTGCGATTTCGGCTCTCCACGCTCTCTTGGCGGAAGGTTATCGGCTAGGCATATGCACCAACAAGCCGGAGAAGCCTACGCGCCGGATCCTTTCAGATCTTGGCATGTCACGGTTTTTCGGAGCGGTCGTGGGGGGAGACACTCTTTCTGTACGCAAGCCGAATCCCGAGCCTTTGGCGCAGACGATCAATTTGCTGGGTTCAGATAGCTGCATCTACATTGGCGACAGCGAAATCGACGCAGATACCGCCAAGAACCTTGGTGTGCCGTTCGTGCTGTTTACAGAGGGATATCGTAAATCGAAACTGGAGGACCTTGAGTTTGACAGTTCATTTGGCGATTTCAGTGCACTGCCGCAGATCATTTCCGCAATGACCGGGGCAGACTGAG
>JAHEAO010000103.1 GCA_024642725.1 Paracoccaceae bacterium
AGTTGTCCGAGTAGGCAAAGAACGCTGGTCCCTTCCGTGCGCCGGTCCACTGGCTCGCCGGATCGGCGAAGGACGTGAACTTCGGATCAACCTCGCTGGCCGCTCCGAAGGCGGCATCGTCCCAAACGTCTCGACTTTGCCGCCTGAGATTTCGCTCAAAGAGTTGTCGAGGCTAGGGTAAGGACGCGTCGGAGAGGGAGATTCCGGCAAGCTGTTTGACGCTCCGACCCCCGCTACCATTCTAGCGCCGAACTGTTTCGGGTGGCGTATGTTTTATATATCATGAATGAGAGTAAGCGACCGAGACTCGTCGCTGCAGTTTTCGCATAAAGGACAGGCCTATAATTCGACTGATTGGATACGTTTTTGGTGGTTTGGCCATCACAGCAGCGGTACTTGGTATCCTTTTCTGGGTTGTGATCGAGTCGCGGGCCTTCAATTCTTGGCGCAGCGAGTTGCTCGCAGAGGCCTTAACAATCCAGATGGGTCAACAGGTCGAGGTGGAAGGCGATGTGAGCGTTTCGCTTGGATTCCCGACGAGGATAGTGATGACGGAGGTCCGCATCCCAAGTGCCACTATGCCGCAAGTGGATCTTGCGCAGCTGGACACTCTTTCCCTTGAAGCAAATCCTGCCGAATTGTTGCAAGGGGTGCTGGACTTCGATCGTCTAAGAGTTTCTGGACTTATTGTTCATCTGATCAGAACAGAAGATCATCGCAATAACTGGTCGCAAGACGGACAAGGAGGCACTCAGGTCTCTGCCTCCCAATCCAGTAGCACCGCCTCGGATTCCGATTGGTATGGAATGGCCAGCGATCTCGTTAATTTCGTCCGATTGAGATCGGAAGCTTTCACTTCGGTACAGATACTTTTCGAGGATCAAGGCACCAACTTTTTGTTTGATTTCAATCTTGAAGAAATGACATTCCATCGAGATGCGACCTCACAGAGACTTCTGGTGGAGAGCAAGGGCTCGGTAAACACTTCGCCGTTCAAGTTTTCAGGCGACTACGCACAGAACGGCCCCTTTACTACCAGCATCGCACTCGCCGGCACGACATTTACGTACAACGGCGCGTCAAAGCTGGACAAAGAGAGGCAGATATCCGAGGCGCAGCTGGTCTTCGATACCGCTGAGATCGGGGACCTTCTGAAAGTGCTGAAGCTCGAGCGAAGCCTTGAAGGTCATGCAGAGCTGCGCGCGGCGATCCGTCACGACGGCAATATGATCGACATCACAGACTCCACTGCTGAAATGGTCTTTAAAGGCGGCCAACGCATAGCCGCATCTGGCAGGATTGGTGATCTCAAGAAACTCGACGATATGGAAGTCGAAGTGCGCGTGCAGCTTTATCCCGACGGCAGGCAACCCTTCCAAGCGCGAAAGCTGTCGGAGATCCGGGTGCTGGGAGCCGAAGCAACTCTCATCGGCAAGAACGGTAAGATTTTCGTGGACGATGCCACCACACATACGAACGCATTCAACTACAGCTTGGACGAAATCGGTCCAATTTCGGTCGACAGGATTCGCCGCACGGACGACGGGCATCTATCACTTTCGGACGTGTCGATTCAGGCTGGGCCCCCGAACCGCCCGATCCTAAAGGCGACAGGATCAATCGAAGACTTCCTGGCCGGCAGAAGCTTCGAATTCGACGGCATATTCTCCGCGCCGATGACGCTTCTGTTTCCGGGGCTGGACGACGTCTCCGGTGTCCAGTTTGGGGGTGTCAACGCCGAATTCCGCGTAGACGACGAGTCCGGATTCCCTCGATTGGCGCGTTTCTCAGCGTACAATGTCGCATCGGACCTGTGGTCAATGACTGCGGAGGCGCAGAGTGGCTCTGATCAATCGCCAAAGAGCCTAGATTTGGACCTTTCAGTAGATATTCCGGACGGGGTCGCGTTTTTCCGAGCTCTGGGCGCAAAAGAAGCAGATTACTCAAACTTTGCCCTGACCATTGCTGGGCAAGCGGATCAGAATGGGTTGGCGAGCAACATCGAGGCAACCGCGGGAAAGTCCACGCTTTCGACATCGCTCGCATTGACGCGGCAAGTTGATCGGACCCGGCTTGACGGGAAAGTTACGAGCGAGGACGTGTTAGTGGACGATCTGCGGAGGGCTGTTGCCGGGATCGTTGAATTCAACCGCGCATTTTCAAGGCAAGAGGCAGAAGGTTCTGGTGCAGCCCGCGACCGGAACCGTGTCGAACTACAGCCATTGGTCCTTCCAAAGACCGAAGCTACACTCGAAGAGGTCTTACTGGATCCAGACATTCTTCCGATGGTTTTGCCACAGGAAGAGATTACACTTGAGGCGCTATTGGCCGAGGACGGTGTTGAACCGCTCATCCTGAGCGAGCGGGACCTCAGTATCAAGGACATGCTCGATCTGAAGACACTCTTCCTCCACACCGACGTGGACGTCGCAATCGAGATCGAAAAGATTTCGGGAGTTCATGGAGTGACCCGTATTTCCAGCGTACTAGAAGCGACTGGTGGCAAGGCGAGCCTTGGGCCAGTCAACTTCAAGTACGGCGGCGGTTTCATTGATGCCGAGGCTTCCATGGATCTCCTTAACTCCCCGGACAAGGTACGTGTAAAGGGGTCTACGGGAGGTTGGGATATAGGTAAAATTCTTGCGTCACTTGGGAAGGACGTCACCGCCAATGGTGTTCTGAATGGCAATTTCGACCTTTCTGGCAGCCAGAAATCGACAGGCAAATTCTTAAACTCGATGCGCGGAGACGTGGCGCTGCGGATATCGAGCGGAAGTATCGCGACCAGCCTGATCGAGCTTGCCGGGATGGGAATTCTGCCGTGGTTGTTTTCAGAAGAACGGCGACAGAGATACACGCGCATCGAGTGCCTCGAGGCCCCCCTTCGCTTCGATGCAGGCAAAGTTTCGTTCAAGAACCTGGTTATGGAAACGGGCAAAGTCCAATTGGTCGCCAGAGGCGATATGGACTGGGTGCGGGATGCGATCTCGGTCCGAGCAGAACCGCGCGCGATTGGACGACCGCTATCGCGCAGTCCGTGGCCAATTACGATCGCGGGGCGGCTTTCCGACCCGAAGTTCAAACTTCTGATCGGTGGAGTTCGTGCGAGCCGGTCCGACGGCGCGACTCAGATGCCTTCTCGCAGAACACGCTGTGTCCCGGATATCCTGCAATTGCAGTGACGGAACGGTCATTCCTCGGATCCCGGGTCCGGCTGTTCCGACTGGCAAGTCAGCACGTCCGTGATCGACCCAGACGTCCCCACGAGATCGAATTCAGCAAAATCCTTGCCTCTTACCTTGACTTTAACAGAATAGCGCTTGCCGAACTCTGCAATGAACGCAGGATTGTCGAAGAAGACATACCCTCCGTAGGCTCCCTCAAGTTCTGCTCCCACAGCCTCGCCCGCAAATCTTGTCTCACCGAAATCGAATTCGACTACCGCCGTGGCGCCAACCTCCAATTCCGGCCAGTTGTTGTTATAGGCCGAAAAAAACCCGCCGTGCTGTTCCGGAACCGCGCCGAAACGCACAGTTGTTCCATCACTCATGACACGCTCAGCAAAGCATCCATTTCCCATTTCTGGATCCACATAGATGTTCCAAGAGTCAGACGATTTCCAAAGACTTGGCTCAGCACAGACGCGGGTTGCAAAGGCCAAACAGATGATGAGTTGAATTGGTCTCATATATTCAAGGACGATAGTTATCTTGCTCCAAGACTACAATGCTTTGTGAGGCAAGGCCAAAGCGTTGTCAGAAGTCCCCCTTAACTGAGCCATTGCCTTGGACAGGAAAGGGGCGGGAGATGGCTCAGCAACGGTAAGGCCACCCCGGATCATCGAGGAATGCGGCGTAGTTCTTCCTGGCTTTCTTCATGGCCAACCCGTGAAATCTCATGACAGAGGCGGGCAGCTCTGCGTCATGGGCACATGGACGGACAAAGGCGCTTGCGAACAGCGGGGCGCTAGGCCCGTTCGGGCCAAACAGAACGTAGACGCCGTGGGTTTTATCCCGGATAACGGGTGAGGCGCGGCGGATGTGCACACGCTGGCGTTTGACGGCGTGCGTAAGTCAAGAGACCTTAGAGCCCCCGCCGTAAGCCGATTTCTATTATTGGGACCGTCAGGTGTAGTCTCGATTTTGGAGATAGCGAAGAATGTCAGTAATTGGTAACGACATCAGCTTGCATCACGTAGCTAACCTCCACCTCAGATTGACCGTCGCTGTAGGCAACCCTCTGAGTGCGGAAATCTGCGTTCAGAGTACCGCTTATCCAGACCGGGGTGTACAGTCCGGAAATCTCGAAACCTTGTGGATAGGATACGTGGATCATTTGGTTGGGCGGTGGCGGCGGTGTGTGGATACAGGCGCCGACCGTTGGCACTAAAAGGAAATCGGTCGCCTTTCCGTCCAGAATCTCAAGCGGTAAGATGTATCCTGGTATGCGAACGCTTTGACCGAGATGTTCTGGAACGGTTGATGCCGCTGCGGCGAGACGCGCTTCCATGATGATTTCACGCTGTCTGAACAGTTGCTCTACGTCCAGCCCTTGTCCTTCAAGACGTAAACGCGCAACCACAGCTTCGTCTGGCAGTTCGGCATCTGTGGTCTCGCCTGCTGCTGACTGCACACTTAGTATCGTCCTTAGATCGCGAAGCTGTTCACTGCTCAGATCAGCAAATGGGTTCTCGTAGGATACCGGATTAGGCGCAAGCATGTCCCAGTTTATCTGTTTCGGCTGGGCCAAAGCGACCGAAACCAACGAGCTGAGAGCCAGCGTGAGCCCAAAAACAATCTTTCTTCCAGGTGCCATATTAACCTCGTTTCTACAATCTGAACGCAAGACCATCAACCAGAGTCATACGATAAACGCGGGCCGCTGGTAGGATGCTGGCCCCGGCCCCGGCGACCAATATGGCGAGAACCAGAAATCCTTCATGCAGGCTTAACAGCCGCGAATCCAAGATAAACCCAAAGGCACCAGTAAACCACGGTTCCAACAACACCGACACCAAGTTCAGAACGATCAACCCAAGCACAATCCCAATTGCAGTTACCAAGAGTGACTCCACCACGATTAGAGCAAAGATGCGCCTAGGCGCTGCGCCTATTGATCGCAGAATGGCAAATTCGCGTCGCCTCGCGTCCAGTGATGCCGAGATCATCACAATCATTCCTGTGATACCAGCCAAAGCGACGGCAAAAGCCATCGCGAGTAGTGCGGCCTCGGCGGCCCCTGTAATTGACCACAATTGCAACAAGGCAACGTTGGGAAGAACCGCGGTCAAAGGTTCCGGCAAGTATTCGTCGATAACCCGCTGAACAGACAGAACTGCAGCGCGATCGGTCAGACCAACATAGACCGCGTTGATCCTGCTGGGCATATACCTATCTTCACTCTCGGATTCACTTTGTTGAGTGCCTTGGCCAGTCGCTTTGCTCGTCCCATAATCCAACTTTTCTGATGGTGCATTGTTTTCAGCGGCAGTTCCGAAAGGGTCGAGAGTTTCGTCCCCGTCATCATGGCTACCTCTGTGCAATCGATCAAAACCTTCGACAGATACAATCACCGTCCTGTCCACGGCGGTGCCGGTCGGAGCCAAAACTCCGACAATTACAAAAGGGGCTTCATCGTGCATGTCAAAGGCCACAGTACCAGCACCATGTGCATTGACGATACTCGTGCCGGTGCTATAGCCAAACCGAGCAGCGACCTCTGATCCGACAACTGCACCACTTGCGGCGGCGAAAGCATTTCCGGATGCAAATTCAAGGGCTTTTCCCCCGCCGTACCGGAATCGGTCGAAGTAGTCCGTAGTGGTGCCGACGACAGGAAAGCCACGATGATTGTCCCCCAGCAGAATCGGAACGGCCCATTCGACCAGCGGCAAGCCCGTGATTTCTTCATAACTGTGCCAACCGATCCCCGGGCCCGCCGATCCGACACCAAATACTGTTCCCATCAGAATCTGAACGGGATCTCCGCGTGCCGCAACAATCAGATCGATACCTGAGGCTGAGCGCGCAAAACTCTCTTTTGCGCTAGTTCGCAATCGTTCAACCCCGATCACCAAAAAAACGCTCAGGGCGATCGACAGAACAGTGAGAGCCACGACAAAACGCCTATTCAGCAAGCTTCTTATCCCAAGATTCAGCATGAGCAGTATGCTCTGTTGATCTGCGTCATGTCCTCTACTCGATCAAAGTGTTTTTCGAGGCCCTTGTCGTGGCTGATAAACAGCAGAGCCGAACCGGTTGCCCTGCATTCCCGCTCCAGTAGATCGATGAACTGTGCCTTCGTCGCATCGTCGAGCGCCGAAGTTGGTTCGTCAGCGAGGATCAGAGCCGGCGTTCCGATCAGAGCTCGTGCCGCCGCTACTCGTTGTTGCTGGCCGACACTGAGTTCATTCGAAGGTGCAAAGTGTAGCCGCTCGTCCGAAAGTCCAAGCTCGGCAAGCAGGCGCTGTGCGGTTGCCGTGGGGTTTGGCCCGGCCTGATCATAGCGGCGACGTGAGAAGCGGCACGGAAGCAAAACATTTTCGAGAGGTGAAAGCCAGTCGATCAGATTGAACATTTGGAAGATGAGCCCGATGTGATCGACCCTAAAACGATCTCGCTTGCTTCCACTCAAATGGCCCAAGTCGTGACCCGAAATCCGTACATGCCCAGGCGGAATGTCGATCACGCCCGACAAAGCAGAAAGAAATGTCGACTTGCCTGAGCCGCTTGGGCCACGCAGTAACATCCGCTCGCCTTTTGCCAGGGTCAAGCTTTCTATATCCAGCGCATCCTGTTGGCTACCTGGCCATCGGTGTTTGAACGAATAGGTTTCGAAAGCGAAGCTTTCCATACCCTTAGGCGCAGTCATAAATTCAGCAACCTATTGGCACGGAAGATTGGCCAAACATCCAGATTGGTATGTTGCCATCGCGCAATGTTCGGATGGCACATGCAGTCCGACTCGCTCAGCCAGGCTCGCTTTGGATTTCTAGGAGTCTGGGACTGTGTCTTCATTGATTTGCGACTGTGTAGATCGCGTTGGATGCGCTGCTGGCGACCAAACCAAACGGATTGGACCCGCTGTCCACCGAATCAAGGGAATTTCCATTTGCCAGGAACGCGCCTATCAGCCGAACCATTTCCGGTGACTCCGAGAATTTGCCATGGTTCTCACTGTTCGAGTCTTCTACATCAGACATGTCTATAACAGTTACGCCTAGCTTTGCCAATTCGGCAGCATCAGCGTCACCGACCCGATTGACCCCATGCGCCAGAAAGCGGGACGCTGCCAGCGCCTTGTCATCGGCTGAAATAAGGACATAGAACTTCCGGTCGTCAGGATTGAATGCCGCCAGTTGATCCCGGAAAACATCCATGTCGATATCAGCCGAGGCGAGTATAATGGCAGATAGCTTGCCGCTTGGATTGTAGGTGCCCTCCAGTTGGGCCTGTCGCATCGCCTCTACCGTCAGAAAGTTCCCCATTGAATGGGCCAGAACATTTATCGATGCAGCTTTCGATCGAGCTAGATATCGGCTTGCAGTGACAAGATCGTTGCGCGCTGAAAGAGCACTGTTGATGTCGTAAACGTAGTCGAGAAGCTTGCCTGCTGACGCCCAGGAGAAAAGCACCGGAACACCTTTGAACCCGGTATCCTCGACAAACTGGCCCATACGCAGAACGGCATCGGTATAGGAGTTGTTGTAACCATGAACAAAACAGATGATCGTCCTGTCCCTGACAGGGCGTTCTAACAGGGCACGGTTAAGATCAGCCACAAACGAGGCATCGGAATCGAAAGTATTTGGTTGGATCACCGTCATGTGTTGTCGCGGATCCGGTGGCGCCCTGCGTGATCGCTCAACCTGCCCTGTTTCATGCACCGGAGGGATCGTAACAGTGACACGGGCAAAGCCGAGCGTCCGAGCGCGCTCGCTAGAATACATGATCGCCGGATTGGCGGATTGGGCCCTCGAAGTCAGCACGAAAATCTCATGTGACTTTATGCCAATGACCGACGAAGGCGGTATCGACGGGTCCTCGATGCCAATAATCTCGTCCTTTGCCGACCCCGAGCAGCCAAGCAAAAAAACCAGAACCAACAGTCGAGGCAGAAACCACAAGCCTCTATTGCTCCACTGGCC
>JAHEAO010000104.1 GCA_024642725.1 Paracoccaceae bacterium
ATAAGAATAAGGGAAAATAATGGTGCTGTGAGAGAGGATTGAACTCTCGACCTCACCCTTACCAAGGGTGTGCTCTACCACTGAGCTACCACAGCGCCGTTCGTGGGCGGCTGATTAGACGTAATCGCCTAGGGGTGCAAGGGTAATCTGGACCCTTTTTGCCTTGTGGGTTAGAGAGTGGCCATGGGTGCAAAAACCGGTAAGTCCGAGCCTTCGAAAACCGCGGCGAGCCGCGATGAGCGGCTAAAGGCGGCTTTGAAGGCCAATCTTCAACGCCGCAAGGCGCAAGCGAAGGCGCGGACAGCGACGGAAAACAAAAAGGGCTGAGGCAGCATGGATTCGATACGAGTGAAGGGCAACGGTTCCCTGAAGGGTGAAATTCCAATCGCGGGGGCCAAGAACGCCTGCCTCACGCTGATGCCGGCTACTCTGCTGAGCGAGGAGCCGCTGACCCTGACCAATGCGCCACGGCTGTCTGATATTGCGACGATGACGCAGCTCCTGCAATCGCTGGGCGCGGAAGTTTCGGGCCTGCAAGAGGGGCAGGTCATCGCCATGTCGAGCCATGGGCCGATCAACCCGGTTGCCGATTACGATATCGTGCGAAAAATGCGGGCCTCGAACCTTGTCCTCGGACCGCTTCTGGCACGTGAAGGTCGTGCGGTCGTTTCGCTGCCCGGCGGCTGCGCCATCGGCGCGCGCCCGATGGACCTGCATATTCATGGGCTGGAGGCCTTGGGCGCTGAGATCGACTTGCGTGACGGCTATCTGCATGCCAAGGCCCGAAAGGGGTTGAAGGGCGCGAAGATCGAACTGCGTGTCGCCTCGGTCGGCGCGACGGAAAATATCGTAATGGCAGCGACGCTGGCGAAAGGCACGACCATTCTGAAGAACGCGGCGCGCGAACCCGAGATTGTCGACCTGGTCCAGTGTCTGCGAGCGATGGGAGCCCAGATCGAAGGTGAGGGCACCGGCACGATCACCATTCAGGGTGTCGACCGGCTTCATGGCGCAACTCACCGGGTCGTGGCGGACCGAATTGAGCTTGGCACCTATATGCTGGCCCCGGCAATCGCGGGAGGCGAGGTTGAGCTTCTGGGCGGGCGACGGGACCTTGTCGGCGCTTTCAGCGACAAGCTTGAGGAAGCGGGCGTCGAGGTGACGGAGACCGCCAAGGGGATCAAAGTGTCGCGCAAGAATGGCCGGGTCCGGTCAGTCAATGTGCGCACAGAGGTGTTTCCCGGCTTTCCGACCGACCTGCAAGCGCAGATGATGGCCCTGATGTGCACGGCCGACGGTGTGGCAGAATTGGAAGAGACGATCTTCGAAAACCGTTTCATGCACGCGCCGGAATTGATGCGGATGGGCGCCGAGATCGAGGTGCATGGCGGCACGGCGCGCGTAAGGGGTGTCAAATCCCTAAAGGGTGCACCTGTAATGGCCACCGATTTGCGGGCCAGCGTTTCACTGATCCTCGCCGGCCTTGCCGCGAAAGGGGAAACTTTGGTCAGCCGGGTCTATCATCTTGATCGCGGGTATGAGCATGTTGTCGGCAAATTGCGCGGTGTCGGCGCTGAAATCGAACGGATCAAATCCTGATGGTCGAAGATGCCAGATTCGAGGATGCACGAGAAGCGCCGCTGCACCTGAAGGCCATGGATGCCGAGGACCTTCAAGTGATCTCGTCCTTGACCCAGGATGCGGTCATCCCGGCGGCCGAAATGAAATGGGACCGTGCACACCGGCGTTTTGCGCTGCTTGTCAACCGTTTCCGCTGGGAAGACGAGGCGCATGCGCGTCAGCGCCGGCGCCCCTTTGAACGGGTCCAGTCGCTTCTGGTCATTGACGAGGTCACCAAGGTCGCGAGCCAGGGCGTCGATCCCCGGGACAAGGACACGATCCTGTCGCTGCTTGCGATCGTATTTGTTCCGGGCGAAGACGGGACCGGGCGGGTCGAACTGGTTCTGGCCGGCGACGGTGCAATCGCGATGGAAGTCGAAGCGCTCGACGTCACGCTCAAGGATGTGACACGACCCTATGTTGCACCTTCCCGCAAGGCGCCCGGCCACGCCGAATGATCCGCTTGCTGGGGTCGGGGGATCTTGAGGTCTTCCGACAGATCCGGCTCGAGTCGCTGCGGACCGATCCTTTGGCGTTCGCAAATACGGCTGCAGATTGGGAAAAGCTTTCTGACGACGAATGGGTGCGGCGAATGACCGACAATCCGGTCTTCGTCAGTTTCGATGGCGGTGAACCCGTCGCCATCATGGGGCTTTTTCGACAGTCGCCAAGTAAGATGGCGCATCGTGCTTGGCTTATCATGGTCTTTGTGCGGCCCGGGTGCCGGGGGCAGGGGCACGCAAAGGCCTTGCTTCACGCGTGTCGTGCCTACGCCAAGAGCATGGGTTTGTTGCAGTTGGAACTGGCCGTCTCCGCCGAAAATCACGATGCCGTCGGGTTCTATGAACGCATGGGATTTGAACTGGTCGGCCGGATTCCCTCGGGATTACTGCAAGATGGGCGGAAGATCGACGAACTGCTGATGGTGCATCGCCTCGACGCTTGAGGCGGCGGCGTCACCCGGCTATGTCGGTGCGACAGGAGTTTTGACCATGCCGCAGTTTATGTCGACCCTTGACCCGGATTTTGAAACCCGCTTTTCCGCCCTTCTGGGCGCCAAGCGCGAAGACGCTCCGGATGTCGACGCGACCGTTGCCGGCATCATCGACGATGTTCGGCTGCGCGGCGACCAAGCTGTCATCGATCTGACATCCAAGTTCGACCGGCTCGATCTGACAGCGGAAACGCTTGCCTTCAGCGCCGATCAAATCGAGGCGGAATGCGCCAAGGTGTCCGAGCAGGAGCGTGATGCGCTAGCTCTCGCCGCGGAACGCATCCGGGCATACCACCGTCGCCAGATGCCCGAAGATGCCAGTTGGACTGATGATGCCGGTGCGAAGCTGGGCTGGCGTTGGACGCCGGTTGCCTCTGCCGGGCTTTATGTGCCGGGAGGGCTCGCGTCTTACCCGTCGTCGGTCCTGATGAACGCGATCCCTGCACAAGTCGCCGGGGTCGAAAGGCTTGTGATCGCCGCACCTACGCCGGACGGCAAAACCAATCCGCTCGTTCTTCTGGCGGCAAAGCTGGCCGGGGTCAAAACCGTGTACCGGGTTGGAGGGGCGCAAGCGATCGCGGCGCTTGCCTATGGCACCGGCACAATTGCGCCCGTCGACAAGATCACCGGTCCAGGCAATGCCTATGTCGCGGCGGCGAAGCGCCGCGTCTTTGGCAGGGTCGGCATAGACATGATCGCGGGCCCGTCCGAAATCCTGGTGATTGCCGACCGCCACAACGATCCGGACTGGATTGCGCTGGATCTGCTGAGTCAGGCCGAACACGATGAATCTGCTCAATCCATCTTGATAACGAACGATGCGGTCTTCGGCCTTGCGGTCGCCGAGGCTGTCGAGGCCCGACTGCAAACGCTGGAACGCCGGGCGATCGCTGCCGCGAGCTGGCGAGATTTTGGTGCGGTCATCACCGTTCAGGATATGGGAGAAGCTGCCGCCTTGTCAGACCGTGTCGCGCCGGAACATCTGGAGCTTTGCGTCCAGAACCCGGAGCCGCTGTCGGCCAATATCCGGCACGCAGGCGCAATCTTTTTGGGGAACTGGACACCCGAAGCCATCGGGGATTATGTCGGCGGGCCAAACCACGTCCTGCCAACGGCCCGGTCCGCCCGATTTTCGTCAGGTCTCTCGGTGATGGATTTCCTCAAGCGCACGACTTTGACGCAGATGACCCCGGAGTCCCTGCTTGGCATAGGACCTGCGGCCGAGGTGCTGGCTCGATCCGAAGGGCTGGAGGCGCATGGCTTGTCGGTTCGCGCGCGCCTGAAGCGGCTGAACAAGGAGGATCTGTGATTGTCGAAACTGGTCGAGATCCGGATTGACGACACTGGCCTTGCGCCGCCCACGCCGGAAATAGAGCAAGAGCGCCGTGTCGCTGTCTTCGATCTGCTCGAGGACAACAGCTTTGATCTGCCCGACCGCGAGGGCAAAGCGGCTGCCAAGGGGCCGTACAAGCTTGATCTCGCGATCCGCGAACGCCGCCTGGTCTTTGATATCTTTACTGAAAAGGACGCCAAGGCCGCCGAGTTCCATTTGTCGCTAGGGCCCTTCCGGCAAGTCGTAAAGGACTACTTTCAGATCTGCGAAAGTTATTTCGATGCGGTCAAGAAGCTGCCGCCAAGCCAGATTGAAGCAATCGATATGGCGCGCCGCGGCATCCACAACGAAGGCGCGCGGGTCTTGCAGGAGCGGCTTGAAGGCAAGGCCGAAATCGATATCGACACGGCGCGCCGTCTGTTCACCCTGATTTGCGTTCTGCACTGGGGAGGCTGACGGCTTGGGTCAGGCACTGCCGCATTCGGTTCTTTTCTGCTGCGACCACAACGCGGTCCGGTCCCCCATGGCTGAAGGGCTGATGAAGAAATTCTATGGCCAGACCGTCTATGTTCAGTCCGCTGGGGTGCACAATGATCTTGAGATCGACGGGTTCGCGGTCTCGGTCTGTGAGGAACTCGGCGTGGAGCTGTCGCGGCATCGTTCCCGCAGTTTCGAAGAGATGCAGCAATGGGGCGATGACCTTTCGGGCTTTGATCTGATCATAGCGCTGTCCCCGGCATCACAGCGGCTGGCGCTTGACATGACGCGGCACTATCATCTCGAGGTGGAATACTGGCCGATCATGGACCCGACCGGGCTTGGTGAGGCACGAGAAGCCAAGCTTGCGGCCTACCGCCAGACGCGCGATCAGATCGTGCGGCGCATGCAGGACCGCTTTGGCCCGCCGCTGGAAGAAGACTTGTAATCATATGGGCGCGGAAAGTGCCCGAAACACCGGATGACCTATCAATGAGAATTGCAACCTCTGCTTACCCGATCGACTGGCTGGATGACTGGCAAGCCTATGTAGACAAGATCACCTTCTGGGTCGAGGGCGCGGTTGCCAATCGCGCCGAGCTTTTGGTTTTTCCGGAATATGGCGCGATGGAACTTTGCTCGCTCGGCGGCAAGGAGGTTGCGGCCGATCTGGAAGGCGGGCTGCGCGCGGTAGCCGACCGGGTTGGCGCGGCGGATGAACTGCATGACGATCTTGCCCGCCGCCACGGGGTTCACATTCTGGCGGCAAGTGCGCCGGTCTGGGACGGCGGGCTGCGCCCGGTCAACCGCGCCCGGTTCTTCGGCCCTGATGGCCCGCTGGGCTATCAGGACAAGCAGATCATGACCCGGTTCGAACGCGACCCGTGGAATGTCGTGGCGGGCGGCCCGCTCAATCTTTTTGAGACACCGCTGGGCAAGATCGGCATATTGATCTGTTATGACTGCGAATTCCCGCTGTTGGGCCGGGCGCTGGTCGAAGCTGGGGCAGAAATCATTCTGGCACCATCCTGTACCGAAGCGCTGACGGGCTATTCCCGGGTTCGGATTGGAGCGATGGCGCGGGCTCTGGAAAGCCAGTGCGTAACGGTCCACTCCCCGACTGTCGGCGCCGCGCCTTGGTGCCCTGCGGTCGACATGAATACCGGGGCTGCCGCCATCTATGGCCCGCCAGACAGGGGGTTCCCGCCAACAGGGGTGATTGCGCAAGGCGAATTGAATGTTCCGGGCTGGGTCTATGGCGATGTCAGTCTTGATGGCATCAGGGAAGTTCGAGACGACGGCGGGGTACTCAACATGCGCCATTGGGACGAACAACTGCCGCGCATCAAAACCGTAACTCGGCTGTGATTTCGGTAATCTGCCCTTGAAAAACCGCAAAGATGGGCGCATTTAGCACTCGCCCGCGATTTTGGCGGGAGAACAATGACGGAGTACACATGGCCAAGGAAGAAATGCTCGAATTCCCCGGCGTCGTGAAGGAACTCCTGCCCAATGCGACATTTCGGGTCGAGCTTGAAAACGGCCATGAAATTATCGCGCATACGGCAGGCAAGATGCGCAAGAACCGTATCCGGGTTCTCGCGGGCGACAAGGTGCAGGTCGAGATGACCCCCTATGATCTGACCAAGGGTCGGATCAACTACCGCTTCAAGTAAGGCGCGGCTTGCGCCTCATTCTTGGATCAGGCAGTCCGCGACGCTGCGAACTGCTGGCGCAGCTCGGGATCGTGCCCGATGAAATTCGTGCGCCTGATATCGACGAAACACCGCGTCAGGGCGAATTGCCCCGCAGCTATTGCATCCGCGTCGCGCATGAGAAGGTGCAAGCCATCAGGCTCGATCCCGGCGAAATCGCGCTTTGTGCCGATACGACGGTGGCCCTTGGTCGCCGGATCCTGGGCAAACCAGGTGACGCAGGTGAGGCCGCAGAGTTCCTGGTGGCGCTGGCCGGGCGGCGCCACAATGTCATAACCGCAGTTGCGGTGAAGGCGGGCGACCGAATATGGGAACGCGACGTCGTTACAGCGGTCAGGATGAAGCGCCTGTCGGATGTCGAACTGAATTCCTATCTTGCCACGGGCGATTGGCGGGGGAAGGCCGGAGGCTACGCGATTCAAGGTCCTGCCGGTGCATTCATTCCCTGGATACAGGGGTCTTTTTCGGCAGTCATGGGCCTTCCCGTCGCCGAAACGGCGACGCTTTTGCAGGCGGCAGGTTACCCGATATACGGGCCGAAATCATGAAGGGCAGCATCGTTGTTCTGGGCGAAATCTCGGGCTGCAAACTTGCCGCGAGGATCGTCGACGGCCGTCTTGAAGACCTGCTCGTGGATCCGTCGAGCGACGACGCGCCGCCCTTGCCGGGCACGATCTATCGCGGCATTTGCGACCGTCCGGTCAAGGGGCAAGGCGGCATGTTTCTCCGGCTTCCGGACGGCTCGGGCTTTCTGCGCGGGGCAGGCGGCCTTCGCCCCGGACAGGCGCTCTTGGTTCAGGTCACCGGCTTTGCCGAGCCGGGCAAGGCCGTGCCGCTGACGACCCGGCTCCTCTTCAAGAGCAAGTACGCCATCGTTACACCCGATGCTCCCGGCATCAACGTGTCTCGCGCTATCCGCGATGAAGAGCTTCGTGTTCGTCTTCTCGAGATCGCGACAGGGGTTCTTGGCCCGGAAACGGAGCCGGGCCTGATCCTGCGCTCTGCCGCCGCCGATGCCAGCGAAGACGACATCGCCGATGACATCCGCGCGATGCGCGACCTTGCCGTCGCCGTGCTGGGGGACGCAACCGGAGCGGAGCCGGAACTGCTGGTCGACGGCCCTGATGCGCAGACGCTCGCATGGCGCGATTGGCCGGTCCCCGACCTGCTCAGCGACGGACCGGAAGCGATCATCGATCACGGCCTCGCCGAAATGATTGCGGCTGTCAGCGGCCCCCGGTTCTTCCTGCACGGCGGTGGCCATGCCTGGATAGAGCCGACACATGCACTTGTCGCGGTTGACGTCAACACCGGAGGCGATACCTCCCCCGCCGCTGGGCTCAAATCAAATATCGCGCTGGCCCGTGATCTGCCGCGTCAGTTGCGCTGCCGCGGTCTTGGCGGCCAGATTGTCATCGATTTTGCGCCCATGCCAAAGAAAGACCGCCGCCAACTTGAAACCGTACTTCGAGCCGCATTCAGATCCGACCCGATTGAGACAACTCTGGCCGGCTGGACGCAGATGGGCAATTTTGAATTGCAGCGCAAACGAGAGCGGCCGCCACTTGCGCATCTAGAACTGCCATGACCTGTCCGATCTGTGCCAAAGCCGCCGCCCCGAAGTATCGCCCGTTTTGTTCCCGGCGCTGCGCCGATGTCGATCTGGGCAAGTGGCTGACCGGCGGCTACGCGATCCCGTCGGAGGATCCGCAGGATCTCGAGGAGCTTGCTGAGAAGCTCGAAGAAGAAGCGCAAAAACCACATTGAAAATCTGGCATTTGCCTCTGGACACCTGTCCGACCCCCGTCTAGAAGATCGCAGCCCGAACGCCAAGCCGTTCACCCGTGCCCGGGTAGCTCAGGGGTAGAGCAGTGGATTGAAAATCCTCGTGTCGGTGGTTCGATTCCGCCCCCGGGCACCAC
>JAHEAO010000037.1 GCA_024642725.1 Paracoccaceae bacterium
GGCTACGATGTCGTGTTTGTTTCCTCGCCTTTTGCGGAAGTCTTGCACAATCTCGATCTGCTGGAGCCGATCGATGCGGCCAAGGTGCCAAACCTCGCCAATCTTTACCAAGAGGCCGCCGCGCTGCCCCACGACCCGGGCAACACGTTTTCCGTCCCCTATGCCTGGGGGACGACGGGACTTTGCTACCGCGCCGATCTTGTGACGCCCGAACCGGCGTCCTGGTCCGATCTGCTGCGTCCAGCCGAAGCACAGGTCGGTAAGGTGACGCTTCTGGGAACCGATCGCTGGCTGCTTGCCGCGGGCTTCCTTGCCAACGGCTTTTCCGTCAACACGACCGATCAGGCCCAGATCGACAAAGCAGAGGCCGATCTGATCGAAGCCAAGAAGACGATGCTGGCCTTTGACGACACCACTTTCTATTCGAAACTGGTGTCCGGTGAAGCCACGCTTGTCCACGCTTGGGACGGATGGTGCAACTACGGTATTGCCGAGAATGCCGACATCAAGTTTGTGATCCCGAGTGAGGGGTCGGACCTTTGGGTGGATACGATGGTGGTCATGAAGGCTTCGGCCAACAAGGACGGCGCGTTCAAGTTCATCAACTACATACTTGATGCCAAGAACCATGCCTGGGCGGCGGAAAACATTCTGTACAAAGTGCCGAACCAACCGGCGATGGAAAGCCTGTCGGCGGACCTTTTGACCTCGTTCCCGAACATGGCGATCACGCCAGCGGATCTGCTGAAGCTGGAACAGCTTCGTGATGTCGGAGAGGCCAGCCGCGCCTATGCGAAGGCCGTGAGCGCGATAAAGGCAGCGCAGTAATGAAGGCCGGTCGGGCGCCATCTAGGGGCGCCCGACCGAGATGCCTGCGGAAGTTGTTCGCGTGATTCCCCAGAAAACTCGCTCAACCGTTCTGATGGTTCCGGCGCTTGCATGGCTGACGGCGCTTATGGTCGTGCCTTGCGGCCTTATTCTTGCGTTGGCCTTTTTTCGCAGGGGCATCTACGGCGGCATTGAATACACGTTCACACTCGAAAACTTCGCTCTGCTTCTGGACCCGCTATATGCAGGAATATTTCTGACCTCGGCACGGATTGCGGGCTTGGCTACATTGATCGCGGTCGTCGTCGGCTATGCCGCGGCATATGCGATTGCGGCTGCGCCGCGGAATCGGCAGCCGATCCTGCTGTTTTTCGCTATTCTGCCCTTCTGGTCGAACTATCTGATCCGGACCTACGCATGGATCGTTCTGCTGAATCGCGAGGGACTGATCACGCAGGGTTTGCGTCTTTTGGGATATGAGGGCGAGCCTCCGTCGATGCTGTATACGGAGGGCGCCGTGATCGTCGGGCTGGTCTATAATTATCTGCCCTTTGTCATTCTCGCCTGCTATGCGCCCTTGTCGCGGCTGAACCCGGAGTTGGCCGAAGCTTCAAGCGACCTCGGTGCGTCTGCCTTTACAACATTTCGCCGTGTCATCCTGCCGATGACTATTCCTGGGATTGCTGCCGGCGCGGTTTTTGTCTTTGTCCTGTCAATCGGCAATTTCATCACGCCGGCCCTTCTGGGCGGCGGGCGCTTTCAAATGATTGGAAATCTGGTCTACGCGCAATTCCTCACCGCAAATGACTGGCCCTTTGGCGCGGCGCTGTCGATGGCCCTGATTGCGATCATGCTGGGGTTGCTGACGCTGCAAGCCATGGTGGCCGAGAAGACGGCGGGTGAGACGAGGGAGCAGAGCGATGGCTGAACGATCCGCCGCGAGCCGCCGCAGCCTGACCGCCGTTCTGGTTCTGGTGCTTTCCTTCCTCTACATCCCGATCGCCGTTCTCGTCGCGCTCAGTTTCAACGAAGGCGGTCTGCCGACTGTCTGGACCGGCATATCGGTCAAATGGTACGGAGCGCTGTTTTCCAATAGGGACATCCTTTCGGCAGCGTTCAACACGCTGATCGTCGCGCTGATCTCGACGACCATCGCGACCGTACTGGGAACCTTGCTTGCGCTTGGCATCGAGACGCGGCGCCGCAAGGGCAGGGCGCTGGAAGCGCTTGTCTTCGCGCCGATGATCATCCCCGACATCGTGCTTGCTATCGCACTCCTGAGCTTCTTTTCACTGCTGAAATTTCCTATGGGACTGCACACGATCATCCTGAGCCATGTGGTCTTCAACCTGGCCTTCGTATCGGCAGTTGTCAGGGCGAAACTGAAGAGCTTTGACTGGTCCGTGACCGAGGCTTCCGCAGATTTGGGGGCTTCCGCCGTCACAACCTTCCGCCGGGTGACCTTGCCGCTGATCGCGCCCGCGGTCATCGCCGGGGCGTTGCTTGCCTTCACGTTGTCGGTCGATGAATTCATCATCGCGTTCTTCACCTCCGGCGCCGGGCGCAGCTCGACCACGTTGCCGATGCAGATATTTGCGATGATCCGCTTTGGTGTAACACCGGAGATCAACGCTCTGGCGACACTCGTGATGGTCGTGTCCGTCACCGCGTTGGCATTGTCCCAGCGGATTAACAAGGGCATCGTCGCCCCATGAGCACACTCCTGTCGGTCGATCATGTAACGAAGCGTTTTGGCGCGGTCACGGCGGTGGACGCAGTGTCGCTGGACGTCAAGGAGAACGAGTTCTTCGCGCTTCTGGGTCCGTCAGGGTCAGGCAAGACGACGGTGCTTCGGATGCTGGCCGGGTTCGAGATTCCGGAAGAGGGGCGAATCTTGCTGGATGGCAAGGATATCTCACGCGTGCCGCCGAACCGGCGCCCGGTGAACCTCATGTTCCAAAGCTACGCGTTGTTTCCGCATATGACCGTCGCGGGCAATATTGCCTATGGGCTCGAGGTCGAGGGCTTGCCCCGGCCCGAGATCACGTCGCGGGTTGGCGAGATCATGGAAATCACCGAACTGGCACCCTTTGCACGACGCAAGCCCGATCAGCTTTCCGGTGGCCAGCGTCAGCGCGTCGCGCTGGCGCGCGCCTTGGTGAAACGGCCGCGTCTGCTGCTGCTTGACGAACCGCTTGGCGCGCTCGACAAGAAGCTGCGCGCGGCGATGCAGCTGGAGTTGAAGCGCTTGCAGCACGATGTCGGGATCACCTTCGTCATCGTGACGCACGATCAGGAGGAAGCGCTGGTCATGGCGGATCGTGTTGCGATCCTGCAGGACGGGCGGCTCGTGCAATGCGGGACGCCGCACGAGGTCTACGAACATCCGGCAAACCGTTTCACCGCGAATTTCATCGGGGTGATGAATTTCTTCGACGAGAATGGGCGGACCGTTGCGATCCGGCCCGAGCGGCTGCGGGTCTTTGCCGAGGGCACTGAGCGCAGGATCGAAGGAACCGTCATCGCCACAGCCTATCACGGGCTGGATTTGCAACTCCATGTCCGAACCGACTTGTCGAGCGAGCCCTTCGTGGTGCGGCTAACCGCCGAGGCCGCCGACCGCCGACCGGTTGCAGAGGGCGACACCATACCCATCGGCTGGAACACCAGCGACACACGAATCTTCACTGACTGAGCAAAGGAAACCTCTATGCCGCAGAAAACATTCGCATTCTTTCCCGAAGCCGCCTTTGGCCCAGCTCTCAATTCGGTCGGAATTGCCCAGGCTGTCGAAGCCTTGGGGCACAAGGCTGTGTTTCTGTCGGATCCGGGATTTGTCGATGTCTACAAGGGGTATGGGTTCGAGGCCCACCCGGTGGCGCTTTCGGAACCCATGCCGCCCGAGCAGATGGCAAAGTTCTGGGAGGATTTCATCAACGGGCACATCCCCAATTTCCGCAAGTCGCCCTACGACCAGATTGACAACTACGTCAAGGATTGTTGGGAGGCGATCGTTGACAGCGCGAAATGGGCGCAGAAAGACCTGCCCGGCGTCTTGGCCCGGATCAAGCCCGACGTCATCGCGGTAGATAACGTTATCCTGTTTCCCGCCATCAAGCAGTTCGGAGTGCCATGGGTTCGTGTCATTTCCTGTTCCGAGAACGAGATCGAGGACGAGGGGATTCCACCTCATCTGTCGGGCTGCGGCGAAAAGGACCATGCCTGCCACCAGCGCTTTCGCGACAGGTTCAATGAGGTGATCAAGCCAATCCACGACGACTTCAACGCATTCCTGAATGCGAACAACGAGGCGTCCTATCCGATCGGCCAGTTCTTCGAGGCCTCGCCCTATCTCAACTTGCTGCTCTATCCGGAACCGGTGAAGTTCGACCGAGAGGTGCCGCTGGACCCCAAGCAATTCCAGTACCTTGAAGGCTGCGTGCGCAAAGAGGAGCCCTATGAGGTCCCGACCTTCGCGAAGAACAATGACGGCCCGTTGCTCTATGTGTCATTCGGCAGCCTTGGTGCAGGCGACACCGATCTGCTCAAGCGGATCATCGCGGCAATCGGCAAGTCGCGTTATCGCGCGCTGGTCAATATCGGCGACTATGCGTCGGAATATTCCGATCTGCCCGGTAACGTGCATTTGGCCGGTTGGTTCCCGCAGCCTTCGGTGATCCCGCAGGTCGATGCTGTCATTCACCACGGCGGCAACAATTCCTTCACCGAATGCCTCTATTTCGGCAAGCCGGCGATCATCATGCCTTATGTCTGGGACGGGCATGACAATGCAACACGGGTTCAGGAAACCGGGCATGGTTTCAAGATGCCGCGCTACGACTGGACGGACGATGAGCTTTTGCAGAAGATCGAGGCCTGCCTGACCGACGCGGCGATGAAGGCGAAGCTGGCGGCGACCTCGCGGCACATGCAGTCGCAGAACGGACCTTCGAAAGCTGCACTGCTTCTGGAGGGGCTCTTGTGATGACAAATTCTTCGGCGCCACATCTGTACGAGGCATCCACCCGCACCGATTTGCTGGACTGGGGGCCTCAGCCGGACGCCCTTGCCGGGGCGTCTCATTCAATCGGGCGGCTTGTTCACAAGGGCCCGGATAACCGGCCGGAAATTGGTCTTTGGGTCTGCACGCCGGGTCGCTGGCGGCTGAATGTGCCACGAGATGAGTTCTGCTATTTCGTTGGCGGGAGGGCGACAAGCGTCAGCGATACGGGTGAGGTCATCGAGGTTTCGGCGGGGACCGCCGTCATGTATCCCGGTGGCTGGAGCGGCGAGTGCACCGTGCATGAAACCATCCGCAACAGCTACATGCTGAGCGAAGACGAGCCGGCGCAAGCCGCAGGCCCCGCCGCGCTTTTGCAGGATCCGCTGAAGCAGACAGATCTGACCGACTGGGGATTGATACCGACCATGCTCGACGGCGCGTCTCGGACATCCGGTCTCGTGATCCACAAGGGATCGACCGGGAACAGCGAATGCGGTTTGTGGGTCTGCACGCCGGGTAAATGGTTCTGCCATGTCACCCGTGACGAGTTTTGCCACTTTCTTGAAGGGAGCTGCACTTACGTCCACGAAAGCGGGGAAGTCATCGAGATCAGGCCCGATACGGCGGCATTCTTTCCCAAGGATTGGAAGGGCGAATGCACCGTCCATGAGACAATCAAGAAAGTCTACATGATCCGCTGAAGGAACCACCATGGAATTCGATCCGGCAATACCCGCTTGGTATCTTGCACCGTCGTTCCGACCGATGAAGGGAATAGTGCGCGAGGTCATCGACCCTGCGACGCTGGAACTCGTGGGCGGTATTGCAGAGGCGGATGAAACCGAAATCTCGGCTGCCCTTGATGCCGTGAATGCCGCGCAGCGAAAGTGGAAACGTGTCGATGCCAAGTCGCGCGCTAAGATCCTGCATGATCTGGCCAACGTCATCGAAACGACCGACCATAAGCCAGCCGCTCTGTTGATGAGCCGCGAGATGGGCAAACCCTATCCCGAGGCCATCGGTGAGATTGCCAACTGCGCCCCGATCTTTCGCTACTATGCCGAAATGGCACGAGACGAAGCGGGCAAGGTGGCCGGCACGACGCAGGAGGGGTCCTTTCAGCACGCCCGCTACGAACCTCTCGGCGTTTCCGTGCATATCATGCCGTTCAATTTTCCGGTTCTGCTGATGTGCTGGACGGTCGCTGCGTCGCTGGCGGCCGGCAATGGCTGCATTGTCAAGCCAGCGCCAGCGACGACGCTTTCGACGCTTGAATTCATGAAGTGTTTCAGCGGTTTGCCAGAAGGTTTGGTGGCCTGCCTGCCGGGCGGCGTGCCGTTGGCCGAAGCGCTGATCGCTTCGCCGCTGACACATGCTGTCGCTTTCACGGGGTCCGTCGCGGCTGGCAAGGCCGTGGGCGTCGCCGCGGCGGCCGCGATGAAACCTGCGGTGATCGAGGCGGGCGGCAGTGACCCGATGATCATCTGTGAAACCGCGCCCCTCGATGTCGCCGCAGCAGGAGCGACAATGGCGGCTTTTCATTTGTCAGGTCAGGTCTGCACCTCGGCAGAGCGGATCTACGTCGTCGATGCGGTTCATGACGCCTTTGTTGCCGAATTTGCACGTCGGGCAAATGCTCTGCGTATCGGCAATGGGCGCGGACGGTCTGAAATCGGGCCCTTGGTCTCCGAGGCCGCGCGCAACAGGGTGATCCGGCTGGTCGAGGATGCACGTGCAAAGGGTGCGACTGTCGTGACAGGCGGGCGCATCCCCCTGGGTGAAAAAGTGGGATGGTTCTACGAACCGACGATCCTGACGGGCTGCGATGAAAGCATGGATATACTGCAGACCGAGTGTTTCGGGCCCGTGGCAACGGTTGTGCGGGTGAAGGATTTCGCGGAGGCGGTTGAACGGGCGAATGCGTCACCTTTCGGGCTTGGGGCGTCGGTGTTCACAACCCGGCTTGATGAGGCGATGTCGGGGGCCGATCTCTTGGAAGCCGGTATGGTCTGGATCAACAATCCGCTGATCGACAACGACGCCTTGCCGTTTGGGGGCTGGAAAGCATCCGGGCTTGGCAGGGAATTGGGCCGGCAGGGTCTGGACGCGTTCCGTCGGACCAAAATGGTCATCATCGACCATGTGCCGCGGGTCCACGATTGGTGGTATCCCTATCCTGACGACTGGTTCCTGGACGGTGGTGGGCGCCCTCTGGCCTAAGATCCCGTTTTCAGGAACACCGTCCGCGGGTTCTGACCGGACCGGTATGGAAGGGTATGGGCAACCGACGAGACAGGTGACAAGATATCGTCGTTGCTGAACGGTCAAAGGACCGTCTTTGACCAACTTAATCGCGAGCAAGGAAATGATAAGAGACGAGCGCCCGGTGATCGCTGACAGCCTGTGGGCGGCTACTGCGAATGCTTCGCCAGAGTTTCCGACGCTGACGTCAGACAAGGACGTCGAAGTTGCGGTCGTCGGCGGCGGCTACACCGGGCTATCGGCCGCCCTGCACTTGTCCGAGGCGGGCCGAAGCGTCGCGGTGCTGGAAGCCAGAACCCCGGGTTGGGGTGCTTCCGGTCGGAATGGCGGGCAAGTCAATCCGGGGCTGAAGGATTCCCCGGACGTGATCGAAGCTTCCTTCGGGCCCGACTTTGGCCGGCGCATGGTACGCATGTCCGGAGAGGCGGGGCAGCTGGTCTTCTCGCTGATCCGGAAGCACGGCATTTCCTGTGACGCACAGCCCGTGGGCTGGATACGTGCGGCTCATAATCTCGCGGCATTTGAGGACCTTCGGGCAACTGCAGACCAGTGGCAGAGCAGGGATGTGCCGATGCAGGTTCTGAGCGCGGAAGAAATCGCGCGGATGATCGGAACGGACGTGTATGCCGGAGGCGTCCTTGACCCGCGAGGAGGTAACCTGCACCCGCTCAACTATGCGCTGGGCCTTGCCAATGCGGCGACCGGCGCGGGGGCGGCCATCTATGCCAATAGCCCGGCCATCGGTTTGCGGAAGCACGAAGGATCATATCGAATAGCGACTCCGACCGGTTCGCTTCGGGCCGACAAGGTGCTTTTGTGTACGAATGGCTACACCGACGCTCTGGTTCCGCCTTTGGCGCGGACAGTCGTTCCCGTTCGCTCAATCCAGGTTGCAACGGCGCCGCTGAGTTCCAATGCGAGGTCCTCGATCCTGTCTGGGCGTCAGGCTGTGTCCGATTCCCGTCGGCTTCTTCTCTACTATCGGATGGACGCAGATGGCCGGTTCATTATGGGCGGGCGCGGGACCTACGGAGACCGGGGCACCCGAAGCAGGTTCAATGCGCTGCGTCAGATCACCAGGAAAATGTTTCCGCAGATAGAGGATGTGGACTGGCAGCATTCTTGGGGTGGTTTCGTCGCCATGACAGCGGATCACTATCCACATTTGACTCTGGCCGGTGACAACATTCTTGCCGGACTGGGCTACAACGGCCGCGGCATCGCAATGGCGACCGCGATGGGTAAAGTGATGTCCGACTGGGCAACGGGAGTTCCCGCGAGTGAATTGGATTTCCCGATCACTCCGGCAAGGCCGATCCCGCTGCATGGCCTTCGCAAGCTCGGGGTGAGCGCGACCGTGCTGAGATACCAAGCGATGGACTGGATCGGACTGTGACACCGTAGCGGTGAAAAGCCCCGGTTCAGGCGCGCGGCGGGTTTGCGCCTCGGCCCGGCCGCGGGCCCCCGACGGCCCCGAAGGGTCGTATCAAAGCGATTCCGCCCCATCTATCACGAGGGCATGACCGGTCATGAACGACGAACGATCTGATGCAAGAAATACGATGCTTTGGGCGATTTCATCGGGCGTTCCCCAGCGGCCCATCGGAATGGCCTTTGCGACATAGGCCTCAAGCGCGTGACGTCCGCCCATCTGCTTTTCAAAACCGGTATTGAATGAAGTGTCGACGAAGCCCGGACACAGGGCATTGCAACGGACATTGTAGCGGGCGTAGTCCACCGCGATCTGGCGGGTCATGGCGATGACCGCATGCTTTGTCGTGGCGTAGGCGATCATCTCTCGATCATACTGCACGCCAGAATTCGAGGCGGTGATGATGATCGAGCCGCGCTTCTGGGCCCGCATCGTCGGCATTGCGGCCTGAACCGCCACAAAGTGGGACCTGACATTGAGGCGCCAGGATGCGTCCATCTGGTCTGCAGTGACGTGTTCGAGCGCGCCAGGTATCTGGATGCCTGCATGCGAATGCAGCACATCAAGCCGTCCGTGGCGGCGGGCCAAGTGCTGTATGCAGGCGGTCAGAGCGGCATCGTCCGTGACGTCGAGCGTTTGTGCTTCGGCCTGCCCACCGGCTTGCGAAATCTCCGCCGCGACGGCCCCGGCCCGGTCACCGTCGACATCGGTAACGATCACGGTGGCGCCTTCGGCAGCAAGCGCAAGCGCCCCGGCTTTGCCGATCCCGGCCCCGGCGCCGGTTACAACTGCTACTCTGTTCTGCAACAACATGGTCCCGGCCCTAGTTCTTCGTAGGCTTGCGCCCGCCTTGCAGGATCGCCTGAGCCGTTATCAGAAGGCAGAGCGATATCGTCAGAACCATTGTGCCGATGGCGTTGACCTCTGGTGTGACACCGCGGCGAATGGACGAGAAGATGTAGATCGGCAGGGTGGTCTTCGATCCGGCGACGAAGAACGCGATGATGAAATCGTCGAAGCTGAAGGTGAAAGCCAGAAGGAAACCGGCAAGAATTGCAGGGGCGATCTGCGGCAGGGTGACTTGCCGGAATGTTCCAAATGGCGTCGCGCCCAGATCGGCGGAAGCCTCTATCAAGCTGCGGTCCATTCCCGCGACCCTTGCGCGGACAATGATGATCACGAGCGCCATCGTGAACAGTCCGTGCGCGGCGATCAGCGAGCCATAACCCAGTGAAAGTTGCGGTGTAGCTTCGGCCACGGGCCAGATAGCGGCCAGTAACGGGTTTAGCCAATCAAACACCGTGACCAAGGCAATCAGCGTGGCGATTCCGATGACGATGCCCGGCACCATGACTGCGATGTAGATCAGCGCATCGAATGCCACCCGCACCCGTCCCTTGACCGATTGCAGCGCCAAGGCGGCCATCGTTCCAAAGACCGTTGCCAAGGCGGCCGATGCCAACGCAACAGCGAAACTCGTCTGGAATGCCTCGACAACGAAGCGGTTGGACAGCGCTTTGCCATACCACTGCACCGAAAAGCCGGTGAACTGGCTCGCGGCGCGCCCGGAATTGAACGAAAACAGCGCGATGATCCCGATCGGGATGTAGAGGAAAAGGTAGACGGCGAGTGCGTAAATGCGCATCAAATCCTCACATCAACGACACTTCGTCACGACCCCCGGCCCAGCGGCGCGTCGCGCGCATGTAGGCGGTGACAGTGACAAGCATGATCAGCACAAGCGCCATGGCGACAGCCGACCCATAGGCCCAGTTCCGCGATTGCAGGAACAGGTCGACCAGCGCGTTGCCGACGAAGAAGACCTTGCCGCCTCCGAGCATCGCGGGGATCAGAAACTCCCCCATCAGCAGGATGAAAACCAGCATGCATCCGGTTGCGACGCCGGGCATCGACAGCGGCAGCGTAACGGTCAGGAAGGTGCGCAGCGGTGGCGCCCCAAGGTCTGCCGAAGCTTCCAGAAGGCGCTTGTCCAGTCGTTCAAGGCTGACGTAGATCGGGAAGACCATCAACGGCAGGTAGCCATAGACAATTCCCACCAGAACGGCGAAGGGCGTGTTGATCAGCCGCAGGTCTTCCAGCCCGACCAGTGCCAGCAGGGCCGGTATGCCCCGGCCACCGAGCAGGAAGATCCAAGCATAGCTGCGGATCAGGATCGAGGTCCAGAACGGCACGATCACGAGGATCAGGAGCATGGTGCGCAATTTCGGGCTGGCCCGCAGCGCCAGGAAATAGGCCAGCGGATAGGCGATCAGCAGACAGGCCAAAGTGCCGATCGGGGCCAGAGTCAGGGTATTCTTGAACGCCGTCCATCGCGCGCCAAGGTTCAGGAAGTTGTCAAAGGTGAAAGCGGGGACGTAGCCGCCGGCTGGCCCCCGCTCTCCGAAGCTGAAGACGAAAACGACCACGAGCGGCAGCACAAGCATGGCAAAGAACCATACCCCTGCGGGTAGCAGGAAAAGGGCTGTCCGGTATTGTGGTCGCATCGCCATTTGATCACGCCGACTTGAAACGCGCCATCAGTTCCGCCCGGTTCGGATCCGTCAACGTGGCGGCCGCACCGAATTCAAGCGCCGAAAGAAGATCGGCCGCCGGATAGAGGATGGGGTCGTTCAGGATTTCCGCCGGCAGCAGCGCATTCACGCGCGAATCCGCCACCGGATAGCCGTGGAACAGAACTTCCTTGGCGTTCACCGCCGGATCCAGAAGGAAATTGATCAGCGCATATGCCGCGTCGAGATGCGGGGCGCCTTTTGGAATCGCATAGAAGTCCGACCACAACTCGCCGCCTTCCTTGCCCAGGACATACTCGATTTCCGGCATGTCGCGGTTCATCTGCTTACCGTCGCCGGTCCAGCAGATGGTCATCCATGCGTCACCGGAACGCATCGAGGGCTGGTAGTCGGAATTGATCGCGAACAGGTGCGGCTTGGCGTCAATCAATAGTTTCTCGGCCTGCGCCAGTTCTGCCGGGTCAATCGAGTTGAACGAAAACCCAAAGTATTTCAGCGCATTGCCGATGGTGGTCAACTGGTAGTCATGAACCATCGTGCGGCCAGAGAATTCATTCATTGTCATGTCCCAGAATTCCTTCCAGGTCGTCAGTTTCTTTCCGTCGGTGTGGTTCGTGTTGACGGCAAATCCTGTCGTGCCCCAGTTCTTGGGGACGGCATAGACGACACCGTCGACGGTTCCCGGTCCGGCAAAGCGCTGATCGAAGGATCCGGCGTCGTAGTTGGGGATGCGCGAGAGGTCCAATGGCTCGATCAGGTCTTCAGAGACATAGGTGGTGATGGTGTAGTTCGTCGGCACGAAGACATCCCAACCGGAGCCGCCCGCCTGAAGCTTCGCGAGCATCTCTTCGTTGGAGCCGAAGACGCTCATATCCACGGCCGCGCCTGTTTCCGAGGTAAACGCATCAAGGTTTGCCGGGTCATGGTAGTTCGGCCAGGTTGCCAGCACCACACGGTCACCGATATTGCCTTGCGCCCATGCCGCCCTGCGCAGTCCCGGGACGGCAGACCCCAGAACCGTCGTTGCAAGGCCAAGCCCGGTCACGCCCAAGAAATGGCGGCGCGAGACCGAACCTTTCTTGTAGCGCATCAGTTCCGCCATGAACTTTTCACGAGATATGAAGTCAATCTTGTCAGTCATTTTCACTCTCCAGGTTGGTTTGGGTTTCAATCGTCTGCCAGTATAAGGGCGCTTCCATTCGCCCATGTGGCGATCGCCGCGTCACCGGGTTCGAAGCCGCCTTCCGTTGCCTCGGCCTGACGCGGGACCAGCACAAGGAAGTCTCCAAGGTCCGCGTGCCGGACCAGGTATTCGGTATGCTCACCCAGAAAGATCCGGGTCACGATTTGGACCGGATAGCTCACCCCGCCATCCGGCTTGCGCGTCAGGCGGATCTGTTCGGGCCGCAGACTCGCTGAACATTTCTGACCTCTGCTGAGGTCTTGGGTGGATTGGCCGGAGATCACGTGGCCTCCGTCCACGGTCAGGCTGCAGCCGTCTTTTGATGCTTGCTGCACCGTTCCGGCGAAAAAGTTGGATTTGCCGACGAAATCCGCGACATAGCGGTTCTTGGGCCGATCGTACAAATCACGCGGACTGCCGACCTGAACGATCCGCCCGCCACGCAGGATGCAAATGCGATCCGACATCGACAATGCCTCTTCCTGATCGTGGGTCACCAGAACGAACGTGATGCCCAGACTTCGCTGCAGGGTCTGCAACTCGATCTGCATGTCCCTTCGCAACTTCTTGTCCAGTGCGGCCAAAGGTTCGTCCAGTAACAGCAGCTTGGGTTCGTTCACGATGGCGCGGGCCAAGGCCACGCGCTGCTGCTGGCCACCCGACATTTCCCAGATCCTGCGCGGCCCGTAGCCGGGCAAGCGCACTGTATCCAGTGCACGTTCGACCGCCGTCGCGATTTCGCTGGTCGGCATGCGTGGGCGCCTTTGGCGCAAACCGTAGCCGATATTTTCCGCAACGGTGAGATGCGGAAAAAGAGCGTAGTGTTGGAAGACCATGTTGACTGGACGCCGGTGCGCGGGAAGATCGTTTACCGCATTGCCATCCAGCAAGACGTCGCCTTTCGTCGGCGCCTCGAAACCGGCGAGCATCCGCAAGGCCGTTGTCTTGCCACAGCCCGACGGCCCCAGAAACGAAAGAAATTCGCCGCGTTTGATCGTAAGATTCAGGGCGTCTGCGGCGATAACGTCTCCGAAATGTTTCGACGCATTCCGGAGCTCGGCAATGGGGGCCTGATGCAGGGATGGTTCGCTTTTCATTCGCCGCCGTATATGCTTTGGTTTGGCATAAATCGTAGGGAACGCGCGTTTTGATGTATATATATCAAATTGCATATACAGACACATTTATGCCGGTCGCGTGTTCCAATTGGAATTGATGCCAAAGATCGCAGAGGCGATCACGGAAACCGGAACCGCACGGTTTCCGCCGGCGCTTTGTGCCCTGTTGCGGGCTGTTGTTCCCTATACCTACACCGTCATCTTCGGGTATTGCGGCAACGCGAAGCCGCTTGATCTTTATGACGATTTTCCTGCGCACAAGCGCAAGATATTCGTGACCGACTATCAGGAAGGGCCCTATCTGCTGGATCCCTTCTTTCTTGCAGCGGCTCGCCCGGTCGCGGCGGGCCTTTACCGGATGAGGGACCTTGCGCCCGACCGCTTCTACCAAGGCGAATACTTTCGCAACTACTATGTGCAAACCGGTCTGGCAGAAGAGGTCGGCTTTTTCGTCGACCTTCCCGGGGGCGCAAATGTTGTTCTGTCCCTGATGCGGGACAAGAAGCCCTTCACATCCCGCGCGATGCGCGACCTCAACGAGGTCCGACCCGTGGTCGAGGCGATGTTGCGCGGTCAGTGGGCGAGCCTGACAGATCAGTTTCAGGATGCCGGGCAGGTGCCGGGCAAACTGGCGGAAGGCGGGATAGAGCAGTCGCTTCAGTCCTTCGGCATGGGTGTCTTGACCGCAAGAGAGCGCGAGATCGTTGAATATTCCTTGAAAGGCCATTCCGCAGAAGCGACCAGCCGTATCCTCGGGATCGCCTCTGGCACCGTGCGGATCCACAGGCGCAATATATATCTGAAACTGGGCATCAGTTCGCAGGGTGAACTGTTTTCGCGCTTTATCCAGACGTTAGGCGTGAAATGAGCATGATTTTCCGGGCGCCGGATCCGGATCGCTGCCGCGCGATCGCCTGTCTCGCGTAGGGGCCTTTGCATCTCAAGCCTGATCCGCATGGCCTTCGGCGCGGTCGTTGCTCTATTGATATCTGAATGGCGCCGATTCTGGCACGTCCCTTCCGAGAACCTAGTCGGCGTGAGACTTGCTGTTGGCCGCGCCCGGAAAGGAAATCGTGGAAGGATGTGCCGGTGCCGACACTACCAAAATCCCAATCGGAGCTCAAAGCCGCGGCCCGCGACTTGGCGGAAACCGTGTTTCGCCCGCGGGCGGCAGAGGTTGATCGCACGGAAGCCTACCCATGGGAAAGCGTAAGCCAGCTCAACAATGCCGGTTTCATGGGCATGACCATTCCAAAGGAATATGGCGGTCAGGGCCGCAGCTACCATGATGCCGTCATCGTGATAGAAGAAATGGCCCGATGCTGCGCCACCATGGGCCGCATCACCGTCGAGGCGAATATGGGCGCAATCGGCGCGGTCATGAAATATGGATTGGAACGACAAAAATCGCTGGCGGCAGACTACGTCCTCGCGGGCGACAAACCGGCGATCTGCATCACTGAACCCGGTGCCGGGAGTGCTGCAACCTCAATGACGACAACGGCGGTAAAGCGCGGTGACAAATACATTCTGAATGGTCAGAAATACTGGATCACCGGTGGCGGCGTGTCTCGGTTCCACCTTGTTTTTGCAAGGGTGATGGAAGACGGGGTTTCGCAAGGCATTGCAGGTTTCATAGCCATTCGCGACGAAACTCCCGGCATGATCATCGGCGCGCGCGAACCTGCGATGGGTGTTCGGGGAATCCCGGAAACCTACGTCGATTTCCGGGATATGGAAGTCTCCGAGGACATGATCGTCGTCCCGCCAGACGGCATCAAACGAGGATTTGCGGGCCTGATGAATGCATATAACGCCCAGCGCGTCGGTGCCGGAACGGTCGCTTTGGGGATTGCACAGGGAGCCTTCGAGACAGCCCGGGACTACGTCTTGAGCCGCGAGCAATTCGGGCGACCGATTGCCGAGTTCCAGGGCCTGCAATGGATGATCGCCGACATGTCGATCGGGCTGGCCGCCGCGCGCGCTTTGCTGCACGGTGCAGCAGTGTCTGGATCCGATGGATTCCCGGATATGACCGCGGCGGCACAGGCAAAGGTGCTGGCCTCCGAAACGGCGAACAAGGTGACGAATGATGCTTTGCAGCTCCATGGCTCGATGGGCTACTCGCGCAATCTTGGTCTCGAGCGCCACGTGCGCGATGCCCGCATGTTTACAATTGCTGGTGGGACCGCACAGATTCTTCGAACACAGATTGCCGGTTCGATACTCGATATTAAGACCCCGCAGACCCGGAATGGCTATCTCAGATAGGTTTCTCAAGGCTCGGAAATCTGTCGATGGTGGAATTGCGTCGCCGCAATTCGTTTGAATTCAGCGGCCATCGGCCCGTTGGCCCACGCCTTCACCTTGATTGACAGGACCCCTTCGCAAGAGATTTTCGCCAAGCGGCGTCCGGCCGTCTACTGTTCCTCGGCAACGCGACGTGGCGGCATTGCGGGTGCCAACACTGGCCTGCAAGAAACCGGCGCGCCGGTTTCCCGCAGGCGCCTGATGTCGGAATTGGGGTCCATGCCAGACATTCGGGCCAAAGTGCCAAGGTCGCGGACCCAGTAGCGTCCGGCCGCCTCTTTCCTGACCAGACCTTCTTCTGAGAGTTGGCTCATTGTGCGGCTGATCGATTCAACCGTGGTATTTGAGAGGTCTGCCCAGTCCCGGCGCGAGAGTTCGACGGTGATGATGACGCTGCCATCCGGCTGCGGTTCAAGCGGCATGATCTCTGCCGCCATCAGCAGGAAAGCGATGACACGTTCATGACTGGTCAACGCGCCACGCTTCCAGATCATTTCAAGCAGGTCCGAATACTGCTCGGCGGCCTGCTGCAGCAGGTGCAGCCTAAGCCGCCCGTCAGTGGCCATCAGGCGGTTCACGGTCTGGATGTCGAAGGTGCAAATCTCTGAATCGGTGGCCGCCTCAAGCGAGCTGGGAACGCTGATTTCGGGAAGAAGTCCCACGTAGTCGCCCGGAGTGACCAGTCCAAGCAGCGTGCGCGTGCCTTCTGCGTCCAGACGTTCCTTGCGAAGATAGCCACACCGCAGAATGCCGACGACGCGTTGCTTTTGCCCCTGCGGGTTTATGGTCTGGTCGCGGTTGAACTTGCGCGTGCGGGGCGCTTGGGTCAGGGGCCGGTCGCTTTCGGCCATCGCCCGGCAAAGTGCCGCGCCGCGAAAAGCGCAGCGATTGCACATGTCCTGAGTTTTTTGAGCGCTTGTCGGTGTCAAATCGAAGTTCCTTTTTTCAAGACCGGGCGTTGGGCATCGTTTTCGGTACCGACTGCAGGAGCAGGCAGACCACCCGACGCAATTCCGGCCCGGGCATTTGGATAAGGTTGAAGTTGCGCTCCAGTATCACCGCGGGATGCAGTGCGGTCGGCATTTCCTCTCTCAAGATCCCAAGCATTCGCGGCGATGCGAAGATCGCGAGGCGGTTGAAATCCCGGGCGCGCAGATGCTGTTCCAGCAGGCCCAGCGTTTGTAAGGCAAAGTCCTGCATGTCGCGGCGGATCGGGTCCGAACCGGGTTCCATGACCGACCTTCGCGCGCCGGGACCCAAGGCGTGATTGCGTCCGGGCCTGTCTGACAGGCTCTCACGCAAATGGGTCGAGCGGGACCTGCTGATCAACTCGATCGCTGCCCCCGCGTCGCTGTTTTCCAGCTGGCGAAGGATTCGCGCCCTCACCCCGTTTGAAATCAAAGCCCATGTCATTGGATCCGCCAAGATCCCCCCGAATGGCCGTAAGTTAAGCACCTGTAACAGAACAAGGCGCGGGGCCGGACGCATTGACATCTCTCAAACTCTGCGGCGAAGAGCCAAATAATTCTTGCGACTGTAAGATTGGCTAGGCGCTCGACAGCGCTGCATACGACACGTATGCTGGTTTTACGCAGTAATAGTGGCGCAATGACGAGTCTTCTTGAGTCAGTGCATCAGTGGCCATGTAGGCCTTGGGCAGGTGGAGGAAAACATCCCGGACAATCAAGGAGGCGCTCGCCATTCTCGTAGCAATTGCGAACTTTCGCAGCTGTCGCAACTAGCTGAATTGCCGGTTGATACGCTGAAGGAACTGGCACGTATCTGCAGGCCGCTTCGCTTTCAGACCGGTCAGATCGTGGCGCATGAAGGCGAGAGACCGGACTTCATAGGGTTCGTCCACAGCGGTATTTTGCGGATGCAGAAGACCTTGGAAGACGGGCGCCAGCACATCGTCGGCCTGCTTGTCGAAGGGGACATGTTCGGCAGGGTCTTTGACGGCCCGCTGAACGTTTCCGTCGAGTCGGTGGCCGACGCTGAAGTCTGTGCGATGCAGCGTGCCCCATTTGAATCTTTGTTGCTGCGGTCACCGGAACTGGACAGGGTGGTGCTGCTGAACATCCTCGACGAGCTTGATCGTGCCCGAGACTGGATGATCATTCTGGCCAAGCCGAAAGTCAAAGAGCGGCTGGCGGGATTCCTCATGGTGCTATGCAGCCGCTTTGCCGGTGTCGACCATATCCTGCGGGCGGGAAGCGGCACCATAGACGTCAAGATTCCGATCAGTCGCACCGATTTGGCACATTTGCTGGGCTCGCGCCCTGAATCCATCAGCCGGGCTTTTCACGCCCTGGCCGACGGCGGCAGCATCGCGATCAAGAAACCAGATCTGATTGAGATCCAGGATATGGATGCGCTGTGCGTGGTGGCGGGTGATGAGGATGCCGGCAATCACCCGACCATGGAACACCTGCTGGAGTTTCTGCATGGGCGGGATGATTAGCGCCGGCACCTCGAAGAGTTGTTCATTCTTGATCTTTGCTTTTTGCCCGACGAAACCAGAGATTACTTAGAACCCCTTTCGGCGTGCTCATTTGATCTTGTTGCTTCCCGCGACTGAACTGTTGCCGAGTCCCGATCGTCGTTGTCGCAGGTGCCCAAACCCGTGGATGCGATCACTGATCTTTCCCTTGAGCGAAACAGATGAATTGCGAACCGCGAATTGTCTTTGTGTTGAGGGCAATTTTCTTAAAAAACGGTTTGTTCACGAACATGCGACTTCGACCCGCCCCGACTTCGGTTTCAACTATGAGTTGTCGAGGCGGTTCCGGGCCCCGTGAGAAGCTGAGAAAATGTTGCGCCATTTGTGCATGATCAGGGCAAATCGGCGGTCTGGAAGATCTTTTGCACTGAATTGGAAACATTGCTTCGCCAGACAGGTTGATCCGATCATGATGACAGGGCGACCGCGCCGGCAGGTGTTAAGCAAGAGGGATGTTCCGGCCCCGCATTTCCGGCTATCTTGTTTGGCATGAGCTGATCCCGTGTATGCGCGGATCGGCGGTGTGTTCTAACGATATACAGCATTGGCGCGGCTTGGATTTTGACCGGGTTCGCGCGGGGTGCCGGAGTGTAAAGAGTAATGACGACCAGACCCATAGACCCAACGTCGACCGGAATGCCGAAACCCGGTTCCGGTATGCTCTCGGAAGCTCAGAGAAGCAGTCTCAAGCGCGCGCCTTCAAAGCCTGCGGATGTGGTTGCGAACCTGAAAGGGTTTGGGCCGCTGACCCGGATTTCGACGTCATTCGGAGAAATGCACGCCCAGGCGTTGCGGGAACGGGACATGGTCCGCACAAGGAATGGCGGCTTCGTAAAGATCGAACGTGTCGACCGTGTCGTCCTCGATGAAGGGTTTCTGCGCTACCATCCGGAGGCTTTGCCGATCCGGATTCGGGCTGGGGCGTTTGGCCGGAACCTGCCGTCCCACGACGTCGTTCTGGCGCCGTTTCAGGCGATCAGCGCCAGCCAGCCAATCACCGGCGCCCGCGTGTCGCGAGCGATGGATGCCTTGGGCCGACCCAGTGTCATGCGCGTCCCCGAGACGATCATCACCTATACGATCATCAAGTGTGAACGACCGGTTTCGGTTCTGAGCGAGGGGCTCTGGATCGATCTCTGAGTGAACCGGCCTTGCCTTGTGAAATGGCGATCTCGACACCATCGCCGGCGTCTCGGTAGACGTCCATCAGTCTGGCAAGATGAACACGCCCCGAGAACCGGTGTTCGCTATCCTGTCGCGCCTTTTGCGAAAGCAGTGCGTGATCGGCGTGGTCGAGCCGATCTAACGCCCGGATCAGGTCATCCCGCTGGCCGGGGTCAAACAGGAAACCGTCGAGACCGTCGCGGACAAGTTCGGGGATGCCACCAATCGCAGACGCGACCACGGGACGGCCATGGGCCTTGGCTTCCAACACCGACATCGGGCAGTTCTCGTACCATTCCGAGGGCACGACGACGGCCTTCGCGCGACGTATGAGCTCTGCCAGTGCCGCGCCACTCTGGAAGCCAAGGTAGGTGATTTGCGGTTGGTTTCGGATGCGCTGCCTCAGGTCCGGCACCCATGCCCCGTCCCCTGCGATCAGAAGCTTTCGGTCGGTCCCCTCGACGGCGGACATGAGCGTTTGCAAGCCTTTCAGTGCCTCGATACGCCCGGCATAAAGCAGGTAGCCGTCGTGACCTTCATGGACCGGCCCCGCGTCCACAAAATTGTGCAGGGTGGCTAATTTGTCCTGTGGCAGTCCAGCGCGGGTCATGATGGCCTTCTGGAAGTCACTGACGCAGATGAAACGGTCCACCAGCCGGACGTCGCCCGCCAGCCGTGACGATGCCATCTCTGCGGCCATGATCGCGGACCTGAGCGCCGAGCCGTCCTTGCAGCGAAAGCGGATGCTGTTCAGCAGACTCCCTTCAACGCAGGCATCGCAATTCTTGCCTTGGCGTTGCAGTGTGTAGACCGGGCAAGCGAGCTTGTATTCATGCAGCGTCTGGACGATCGGGATCCGCCGCGCTTTCAGAACCGGAAGGATCGCGGGGGTCAGTTTCCCATGATAGATATGCAAATGCGCGACATCGATTGTTCCGGTACAATCCAGCAGGCGCTCAAGGGACTTGCGGGCCTCGCGGTTGTAGAAATACCGCCCGATGTCGCGTGGATGTGGATGCGCGCTGTCGGCGCCCCTCGGGAAATACCCCGACCATTGCGACGGCAGGTCCTTCGGGCTGCTCAGGCAGAACGGAACGACTTCATGGCCGGCCTGCTTCAAAAGCTCGGACGTTGCGAAGAAGACCCTGTCGGAGCCACCGACAATATGATGGTTGTGGCTGACCTGCAGGACCCGCAAGGCTAATACCCCAGATCGTCGAGGGTTTGCTGAAACAGCGGGCGCAAGGACGGGTGCAGCGGCGGCGCCGTTCGCGGCGGGCGGGAAGCCAGCGTTTCGGTGGCGTAGGCCAGCACGCTTTCGTCTTGATCGAGGCCGCAGAAATCGCAGATGCCCGCGATGATCTCCTCAGGGCGCTCCACGAGGTCTTCGTACCGCAGAAGCAGTGTGCCGGACCGATCCGCTTGCGCCAGCCGCAGGGCCTCGCGCATCGATGCGATCCATTCCAACGCGGCGCGGTCGACGCCGGTGTTGAAATATCCAAGCGAGGGCAGCAGGTCGGAAAATGCCGGGTCCGGTTTGATGACGTCGCGCAACAGAAGGTGCCATTTGCGGTCGTTCAGGCCCCACCAATCGGCTGTGCCGGCGTCATCCGTCTGCCCATTTTCGGCAGACCAGTCCCGAATGGACTGGCAAGTTTCTGCGCCGTGCCGGGCCAGAATTATCTTGCGGGCATTCGGAAAGACCTGATCCAGAAGGTCGGTGCGAAAGAGAAGTTCGGGGTACTTGTCGACGATCCGCCGGCTGCCGGACATGCCAAGGAAGGCATTATAGAACCTGTGCAGCCGCCGCCGTTTTCGCGCGGTGACATCGCCTCGGCCCATCCGGTAACGGCCGGGCTTGCGCGTGTAAGACCCGATCAGGTCATCGTCACCCAAGGCGGCCTGCCACAATGCCTTTGGTTCGTTCAGGTAACCGACATCCCGGTGCAACGACAGCACCGACCCAAGCACCGTCGTGCCGCTGCGCCCGGTGCCGAGAATGAAGATCGGCCGGACTTCGCGCGGCGAGATCGGGACCAGCGACCAGAACCGATAGCCAGCGAAGACCAAGGGATTGATCCAGCGGCCGCGGGTCGTGAGCGGGCGGCCTTCGAACAGGGTGTAGGCCACGAGTCGCGGCCAGATCTTCCAGGGTCTGGCAGCGAAGAATTTGCGATCAATCTGTGCGACCAAGCCCTGCTCCTGTATTTGGATCAGATACTGGCCCGAAACTGGTTAACAAAGTCTTTCGGGTCGAGGCCGTTGACATCCCGCGCCGACTGTCGGACCGCTTGTGCAACAGCAGGAGAATGGAATGACAAAAGCCTGGGAATTCTGGATCGATCGCGGCGGCACGTTCACCGATGTTGTCGCGCGGAACCCGGAAGGTCGTCTGCAGACTCACAAACTGCTGTCGGAGAACCCCGAACGATACCGGGACGCGGCGGTTCATGGAATCCGCGAAATCCTGGGGCTGGGCGAGGCAGAGAAGATCCCTGATGCGACCGTCAAAGCGGTCAAGATGGGAACCACCGTTGCGACCAATGCGCTGCTGGAACGCAAGGGAGAACGGACGCTATTTCTTGTCACCAAGGGGTTTGGGGATCTCTTGCGGATCGGCTACCAGACCCGGCCCAGACTGTTTGATCTGCATATCCAAAGACCTGACCTGCTCTTTGAAAATGTCGGTGAGGTTCCTGAACGGCTCGATGCGGAAGGCGAGGTTCTGCAGGCTCTCGATGAAGACGCGGCCAAGTCACTGTTGCGGCTTTCCTACGATCAAGGCATCCGGTCCGTCGCCATTGCTTTCCTGCATGGCTACCTGAATCCGAAGCACGAAAACCGTGTCGCCGAGATGGCGCTGGAGATCGGCTACACTCAGGTCTCAACCAGTCACGAGGTGTCGCGCCTGGCAAAGCTTGTCGGTCGGGGCGATACGACGGTTGTCGATGCGTATCTCTCACCGATCCTGCGCCGCTACGTGGATCAGGTCGCCGGCGCGCTGGATGTCGGGCGCGCCTGTGACAAGCTGTTGTTCATGCAATCGAATGGCGGGTTGACCGATGCGGGCCTTTTCCAGGGCAAGGATGCCATCCTGTCAGGACCTGCCGGGGGGATTGTCGGCATGGTCGAAACCGGGCAGGCCGCGGGTTTCGACCGGCTGATCGGGTTCGACATGGGCGGAACATCGACCGATGTGAGCCATTATGCCGGGTCGTTCGAACGCTCGTTCGAAACCGAGGTTGCCGGGGTGCGGATGCGCGCGCCCATGATGGACATCCATACGGTTGCCGCGGGCGGCGGTTCGATCTGCAGTTTCCGCGACGGCCGGTTTCAGGTCGGACCGGAAAGCGCAGGCGCGGACCCGGGGCCTGCCTGTTACCGGCGCGGCGGCCCCCTGACCGTGACCGATTGCAATGTCATGCTGGGGAAGCTGAACCCCGACCATTTCCCGCGCGTCTTTGGCCCGTCCGGGGACACCGCTCTGGACAAGGGCATTGTGCAACAGAAGTTTCTTGAACTGGCCGAGGCCGTCGCCGTCGAAACCGGTGCAGAACCGCGGACGCCCGAGGATCTTGCCGAGGGTTTTCTCAGGATCGCGGTCGACAATATGGCGAATGCGATCAAGAAGATCAGCGTCCAGCGTGGCCATGATGTGACCGGCTACACCTTGCAGTGTTTCGGTGGCGCGGGCGGGCAGCATGCTTGCCTTGTGGCAGATGCGCTCGGGATGCGCCGAGTCATGCTGCACCCCTTCGCCGGAGTCCTCTCGGCCTATGGCATGGGCTTGGCGCAAATCCGTGCGATGCGTGAGATCCAGTTGGATGTGGGCTTGTCATCGCTGGAGCAGGCACAGGCCGCGATTGACCGGATCGGGGCCGAGGCTGTCGCCGAGGTCAAAGGTCAGGGCGTCACCGGCGTCACAACCGAAGCCAGAGCGCATCTGCGTTACGAGGGTAGCCATCAGGCGCTTGAAGTGCCATTTGGCAGCGCGGAGGCGATGCAGGCTGCCTTCGAGACAGCGCACCAGTCCCGCTTTGGCTTCACGTCGCCCGCGCGCGCAATCTTCTTTGAAATGATCAGCGTCGAGGCCATCGGCGGAACTGGCGATGCGCCGCAGGCGATAGCGGCTGCGGGTAATGGCGCTCCGGAAGATCACCTGCGCGTTCACGTTGCCGGCACTTACAAGTCGGTTCCCATATTCGACCGCGCCAATCTCGATCCCGAGAGGCCGGTCGAAGGTCCGGCGATCATCAAGGAGCCGACCGGTACAAATGTCGTGGAGACAGGCTGGACCGCGCAGTTGGACAGGCTCGGCAACCTGATCCTAGAGCGAGCCGGCAAGGCACATCGACCGGCCGCGGCAGGAACCGAGGCTGACCCGGTCTTGCTCGAGGTCTTCAACAACCTTCTGATGTCGGTGGCCGACCAAATGGGCGCTACGCTGGCCAATACGTCATGGTCTGTGAACATCAAGGAGCGGCTGGATTTTTCCTGTGCCATCTTCGATGAGGCCGGGGATCTTGTGGCCAATGCTCCGCATGTTCCGGTGCATCTTGGATCGATGTCAGATTCCATCCGGACGGTGATGCGGGAAAATGCGGGGGACATATACCCCGGTGACGCTTTCATGCTGAACTCGCCTTACAACGGCGGCACGCATCTGCCGGACGTCACTGTCGTCACGCCGGTCTTCGTCGAGGACCGGATCGCCTTCTGGCTGGGATCGCGCGGCCACCATGCCGACATCGGCGGCCGCACGCCCGGATCTGCCCCGCCTGACAGCAGCCATATCGAGGAAGAAGGCGTGTTGATCGACAATGTCCGCCTTGTGTCGCGCGGTGAGTTTCAGGAAGAGCTCGCCGAGACGGTGCTGGGTTCCGGGCGGTACCCGTGCCGCAATATTCCGCAGAACATGGCCGACCTGAAGGCTCAGGTCGCGGCGAACGAGACCGGGCGCCAAGAGCTGCTGAAGGTCGTCCGGAACTACGGAATCGACGTCGTGCAGGCCTATATGGGCCATGTGCAGGACAATGCCGAGGAAAGTGTGCGCCAGGTCATCGACCGGCTGACCGACGGGGCATTTTCCTACCCTATGGATCACGGCGCGGTCATTAAGGTTCAGGTCAGGGTCGACAGGGACAAGCGCGAAGCCACGATTGATTTCACCGGCACTTCGGCTCAGCATTCCGGCAATTACAATGCGCCCTATTCGATTTGCCGGGCCGTTGTCCTCTATGTTTTCCGCACCATGGTTGGCGCCGATATCCCCTTGAACGAAGGTTGCCTCAAGCCATTGGAAATCATCGTTCCAGAGGGCTCGATGCTGAACCCTGCCTATCCTGCGGCGGTGATTGCCGGCAATACCGAGGTCAGCCAGGCGGCCTGCAACGCGCTCTACGGTGCCTTGCATGTCATCGCCGGGTCGCAGGGCACTATGAACAACTTTGTCTGGGGCAATGCCGAATTCCAGAATTATGAGACGATTGCCGGCGGGACAGGTGCCGGACCCGGTTTTGATGGCTGCGATGCCGTGCAGAGCCATATGACGAACACCCGCATGACCGATCCGGAAATCCTTGAGAAACGTTTTCCGGTCAGGCTGGAGGAATTTGGCATTCTTCGGGGATCTGGAGGGACAGGCAAATGGAGCGGCGGCAATGGCGTTCTGCGACGACTCAGGTTCCTTGAACCGGTCACGGTGACGACCCTTTGTTCCCATCGCATCGTTCCGCCTTTCGGCGTCGATGGCGGACAGCCGGGAGCTGTCGGGGAAAATTGGGCAGAACTGCCAGATGGGACCCGGCTGCGTCTGAAGGGGAATGACGAGATTGATCTGCCGGCCGGCGGTCTGTTCGAATTGCGGACACCGGGCGGGGGCGGCTGGGGAGTCGTTTGAAATAAAAAAAGGCCCCCACAAACCGATGGGGGCCCAATTCTAAGATTCAGGTTTGTTAATCAGCCGTGCGGCAGTTTTCCGGTGCCGTGGCCGGCCATCCCGCCTGCAACCTCTTCGGTCGATTCTCCGGAAAGGTCCTCCGGCAGGATCAGGTTTAGCACGATCGCGATGACAGCCGCCGGCAACAGGCCAGAAGTCATCAGGACCCGCAGCGTGTCAGGCAGATGCTGGACCGCACCCGGTTCAAGCTGCAAACCAAGGCCGATTGACAGTGCGATTGCGAAAATCACCATGTTGCGACGGTTCCAGTCGACATCCGAAAGCATCGAAATACCTGCCGCGACGACCATTCCGAACATCACGATGACACCACCCCCCAACACCTGGATCGGCACCGTCGAGATCAGCGCACCGACCTTCGGCACCAGTCCAGCGACGATCAGGAAGATCGCGCCGCAAGTCACAACGCCCCTGCTCATAACGCCGGTCATTGCGATCAGGCCGACATTCTGGCTGAACGAGGTGTTTGGCAAGCCACCAAAGATGCCGGCAATCGCCGAACCGAAACCGTCCGCATAAGTGGCCCCGGCAAGCTCTTCGGATGTTGCTTCGCGGCTTGCACCGCCCTTGGTAATGCCTGAGACGTCGCCGACAGTTTCGATTGCCGAAACCACCCCCATGAAGCAGAAGCCGAGAATCGCGGCGAACTGGAACTCCAACCCGAAATGCAGCGGATCAGGCAAGGCGAAGTTTGCGGCGCGGCCGACATTGCCAAAGTTGACCATGCCCATCAACAGCGCGACCACATACCCTGCGAGCAGTCCAATCAGAACGGCCGAGATAGACAGCATGCCCTTTGTGAAGAACTTGAGTGCAAGCGTCACGACGATCACGATGAGTGCAACAAACCAACTCTGCAGGCCTCCGTATTCCGGTGTGCCAATCGCCGGCACGCCGCCGGCTGCATACTGGATGCCGACCTTTACCAGTGCCAGACCGATCATCGTGACGATGAGCCCTGTTACCAGCGGTGGCAGCGCGAACCGTATCTTGTTGATCACGAGGCCAAGGCTACCCTGAAAGAGGCCTCCGATCAGAACGCCGCCCATCAGCCCGGCCATGGCATCGACGCCCTTGCCGGCGACAAGCGGAATCATGATCGGCAGGAAGGCGAAAGATGTCCCCTGAACGATTGGCAGTCTGGCCCCCATCGGACCGAAGCCGATCGTCTGGAAGAGCGTGGCCACGCCAGCGAAGACCATGGACATCTGGATCATGTAGATCAGTTCGGGAAAGTCCGGCGAGTTCGAGCCGAAGCCGAAGCCGGCAGCGCCCGCGACGATAATGGCCGGTGTTACGTTTGACACGAACATTGCAAGCACGTGCTGTATCCCCAAAGGCACGGCTTTCGCGAGTGGTGGCATATAGTTTGGGTCGCGGAGTTGTTCCGGCGTCCCGATTGAAGCGTCTGTCATTGTCCCTTTACTCCTGTTCGACTTGAGTTGGTTTTCTTCTTATAGGTTTGTCGTCTTGCCGCTTCTGCGTCGGCGATTTGATCAGGATTGAACCACATATTGTGTTTCAAACCAATGTTCCTCCAAGTTCTGGGTGTTGCCGATCCTGTCTATCACGGCAAATAGACCCGGAGCGTGCAGTGGCGTCAGCACCCCGTGCCAGATGCCCCGATGCAAATTTATGCCCTGACCCGGAGCGGTCAGGAAAGCCCGAGGCACCCCCGGAGCGCCGTTATCGTCGCTCGCGACGATCACCAGGAAGGGGTGCTCTGACATCGGGATGAAAGCCTGCGAACCGTCAGGGTGACGTTCGACCATGTCCAGCGTGTACGGCAGGCTGCGGGCTTCCGCCTTGAATATCGAGATGCCGGCACGACCCTGCGGACCGAAATCGAGCCTGGCCCGGTCATGGTAGCGGCCGCAAAGCCCCTGATTTATCAGTTTGTCAGGCTGTCCGGAAGCATCCAGCACATCGCCGTAGGGTGCAAAGGCCGCAGGTGTCAGCGGTTCGCTCCGGACCGCCATCGTCATGCCGGCCCCCCAAGCCGAAGCCGTGGATGCCGGTTCACATCCTTGTAAAGAAGATAGCGGAAGGGTTCGTCCCCAAGAGCTTCGCAAGCTTGCGGGCAAAAGGCACGGAGCCACATGAAATCACCGGGGCCGACCTCGACCCAATCCGTGTTCAGAAGGTAATTGGCGCGACCCTGCAATACGTAGAGTCCATGTTCCATGACATGCGTTTCCGCGAAAGGAATGACACCGCCGGGCTGGAAAGTGACGATGTTGACATGCATGTCGTGCCGCAGGTCCCACGGGTCGACGAAACGCGTTGTCGCCCATTTGTCATGGGTTCCGGGCATCGAGACCTTGGTGCCGCGATCGTCCGAGGTGACGAAAGACGGCGGCGTTTCAATGCCAGGCGCACGTTCATAGGCCTTGCGAATCCAGTGGAATGTTGCCGGGCTATCGGTCTTGTTCGCGACTGACCAGTTGGCCCCCGGCGCGATGAAGGCATAACCCCCCGGTGAAAGCTGATAGCGGGCGCCCTCAAGCGTAAGCTGCGCCGTGCCGCGAACGACGAAGATCACGCCTTCCGCACCAGCATCCGGTTCGGGTTCCGTGCTGCCGCCTCCCGGCGACATTTCAACGATCAACTGGGCGAACGTCTCGGCGAAACCTGACAGGGGGCGCGCGATGATCCAGGCGCGCGTGTCTTTCCAGAGGGGCAGGAAACTGGTGACAATATCGGTCATCACGGCAGCGGGAATTACGGCATAGGCCGTTGTAAAGACCGCAGGAGCGTAGTGGCGCTTGTCTTGCGAGGGCAGGCCGCCTGCCGGTGCGTAGTAACTATGGGTCACGGTAAAAGATCTTTCAGGCGGTGCAATGCGATGCGTTCGACCTGCTGGCAGGCCGTTGTGAATTCGGTCGGGCGATCGTTTGAAATGCGATCGTGAAAGGCCTTGAGGATGGTTGCCTTGGTGTTGTCCTTGACCGCGATGATGAACGGAAAGCCATGCTTTTCCATGTATTTGGCATTCAGGTCGGTGAAGGTCGTGCGTTCCTGATCTGTCAGCGCGTTCAATCCGGCGCTGGCTTGTTCGGCTGTCGATTCTGCGGTCAGTTGCTTGGCCTGCGCCAGTTTTCCGGCAAGGTCCGGATGTGCCGTCAGCACGCCGAGTCTGCGTTCGTCGTCGGCGGACCGGAAGATGCGGCATAGCGCGTTGTGAAGGCCGGCGGCGCTGTCGTGCGCGGGCCCCAGCTCCAGGTCGAAGGCCCCATCGGCAATCCACGGCGAATGTTCGAAAATGCCGCCATAGGCTGCGACAAATGTCTTCCTGTCCATCGCGGAGGGCCGTTCAAACCGGGTCGGCGGATGGTGTTCCGCCCAGTGCTGCGCGATGTCGATCCGGCGCGGGAACCACACCTGGTCGTGGCTTCTCGCATAGTCGATGAAACGCTTGAGCGCTGCGACGCGCCCCGGCCGTCCAATCAACCTGCAATGCAGGCCGATCGACATCATCCGGCCGCCTTCCTCATACAACGTGTCGAAACTGTCTTTGAGATAGCTGAAGAACTGATCACCCGAATTGAATCCCTGAGGCGTCGCGAAGCGCATGTCATTGGCGTCGAGCGTGTAGGGAATGATCAACTGGTCGCGGTTGTCGACCTCGATCCAGTAAGGCAGGTCGTCATCGTAGGTGTCGGAGATATAGGCGAAACCGCCTTCCTCGGCCACCAGCCTGACCGTGTTCATCGAGCAGCGCCCGAGATACCAGCCTTGGGGCCGGCTTCCGGTTACTTCGGTATGCAGGCGGATGGCTTCCGCCAGATGCTCACGCTCGACCTCTTCCGGGCAATCCTTGTATTCCACCCATTTCAGGCCGTGGCTTGCGATTTCCCAGTTGGCTTCCCGCATCGCGGCGACCTGTTCCGGGGACCGCGCCAGAGCGCTGGCAACACCGTAGACCGTGACCGGGATTGCCGCCGAGGTGAAAAGCCGGTGCAGCCGCCAGAAGCCCGAGCGCGCCCCGTACTCATAGATGGATTCCATGTTCCAGTGACGTTGGCCGGGCCATTGCGCCGCGCCGACGATCTCTGAAAGGAATGCTTCAGACGCGGCATCGCCGTGCAAGATGTTGTTCTCGCCACCTTCTTCGTAGTTCAGAACGAATTGAACGGCGATCCGTGCGCCGTCCGGCCAGTTCGCGTCTGGCGGTTTTGGGCCGTAGCCCCGCATGTTGCGCGGGTAGCGATCGGGCATTCTCTATCCTCTTTTTTTCTCAATACATTGAAAAGCGCCACCCGATTTTCAAAAAAAATCAATAACAGCTTTCGGTCAAGCAGGTGGTCGATTTTTTCCGATTTAGCGGTCAGAACTGTATGCAACAAGGTGACTGAAAGGGGCCATTCATGACATCCGGTTATCTTACAACCCACGTGCTTGATACTGCCAAGGGCTGCCCGGCGGCTGGAATTCGTGTTTCCCTCTACCGGGTCGGCGCGAATGGCAACACGAAGATCGCAGAGGCGGTGACCAACGATGACGGCCGGACCGATGCCCCGATCCTGCCGGCGGACAAATTCGCGGTGGGGAGCTATGAACTGGTGTTTGCGGCGGGGGATTACTTGCGCGCCAGCGGGCAAGCGGGGGCAGAACCGATGTTCCTGGACGAGGTGCCAATCCGTTTCGGGATGAGCGAGGCCGACAGCCACTACCACGTGCCGCTGCTCATCTCGCCTTACGGCTATTCGACATACAGGGGGAGCTGAGCCATGTACGATCTGACCGCTATGGGAGAATGGCTGGAATTCGCGGTGCGTTGGCTGCATGTCATCACCGCGATCGCCTGGATCGGTTCGTCTTTCTATTTCATAGCTCTGGACCTCGGCCTGCACCGCGACCGCAATCTGGCGAGCGGCGCAGATGGCGAGGAATGGCAGGTGCATGGCGGCGGCTTCTATCACATCCAGAAATACCTGGTCGCGCCCGAAAAGATGCCCGACGATCTGGTCTGGTTCAAATGGGAAAGCTACGGCACATGGCTGTCGGGTTTCGCAATGCTGGTTCTGGTCTATTACCTCGGGGCAGAGCTTTACCTCGTCGATCCCAACGTGCTGGACATCCCTGTATGGCAGGCCGTCCTTATCTCGCTTGGATCGCTGGGTTTTGGCTGGATGGCCTATGACTTCATTTGCAAGTCGAAGTTCGGCGACGACAACACCCGGCTGATGATCTTCCTGTTCGTCATCCTCGTGGTTATGGCCTGGGGCTATACGCAGGTGTTCTCGGGACGGGCTGCCCTTCTGCATCTGGGTGCCTTCACCGCGACGATCATGACGGCGAACGTCGCGATGGTGATCATGCCGAACCAACGCATCGTCGTGGCGGACCTCAAAGCCGGAAAGATACCGGATGCGAAATACGGAAAGATCGCCAAGCAGCGCTCGACGCATAACAACTATCTGACGTTGCCCGTGATCTTTCTCATGTTGTCAAATCATTACCCGCTGGCATTTGCCACGGAATACAACTGGATCATTGCGTCGCTGGTGTTCCTGATGGGGGTAACGATCCGGCATTATTTCAATTCGGTCCATGCCCGAAAAGGCAATCCGCATTGGACCTGGTTCGTGACGGTCGTGCTTTTTGTCATCATCGCATGGCTGTCAACCGCGCCGATGTTCCGGGCGGATCAGGAAGAGGCGATGCTAAGCCCCGCCGCGCAGAAATTCGCGTCGGCGGAAGGGTTTGAAGATGTGCACGACATCGTCATGGGGCGTTGTTCGATGTGCCATGCCGCTGAACCTGCATGGGAAGGTATGCTCTGGCCGCCCAAGGGCGTGCGGCTGGAAACCGAGGCGCAGATCGCGACCGAGGCGCGCCGGATCTACCTGCAAGCCGGGCTGAGCCATGCGATGCCGCCCGCCAATGTCAGCTATATCGAGCCCGAGGA